>CAZKMH010000360.1:0-4348 GCA_964553395.1 uncultured Rikenellaceae bacterium
ATCCGCCGCCTGCCCGGTTTTAGGAGCGTTCCCCCTGCATCCTAAAAACAAAATAGAGAGTAATAAAATCAGATAATGTAAGGTTTTCATTTCAAAGTGTTTTGTATGGTTTCGGATATTAATTAATAAGGTTTTACAAAATATAAATTTTTTCGGAATTTTTTTCTGTTCTGAATTAAAAATGAAGGAGTCCATTTCCGGGTCTCCTTCATTTTTTCATGATGCAGATGTAATCAATCCGGATGCGTCCTGTCCTGCTTTTATTCAAGTGTCGGTACACCTGTTACCGGTTTGGGATCGGTCATATGCAGATCGAGGATTATTATTTCATTCAGCCCGGTTCTTAACAGGGTTCCGGGACAAAAGATCCTTTTCTGTGGTCCTATTTCCCAGAACCGGCCGAGATTATGCCCGTTGACCCAGACAATTCCCTTTTTATAGTTTGAAACATCAAAATAGGTATCCCCGGTTATTGCCAGTGAGAAATTCCCTTTGAAGAAGATTCCTTCCTTGTTAAGTACCTTACCTGAGGAACGCAGGTCGTATATAAACTTATCATCCATCGGCAGCTTGTAGATTTTCCAGTTCATCAATGTCATTCCGTTCAGTGTGACTCTTTCTGTAATGCCTTTTCTGTCAATAAGATACTGGGCAAAGTTTATCCGGCCCATGGCTTCAACAAGAATTTCCAGAACAGGGTTCGCAACATCGCTTTCGGGCAATTCTATTGTATTGATCTCTTCCCTCCTGTCAAGCCGGCCGACATATTCCCCATTCAGGAAAACGGTGGCATAATCGTGAATATCAGTGACAGTCAGCTTTCCTTTCTTATGCCCGATAAGTTCGGTTTTGTACAGTATAAATCCATAATCCTGACCGTACGCTTCAAAGGTATTGGGTGTCACTGAATTTACCGGCTGCGGGAGATTATCCCATATTGATGTGAATCTGGTCGGGAAGATCAAAGGAATCTCGATAGCCTGAATCGGGTCAGGTATATCTTCCAGCTTCTCCCCCTTGGGGAGGTATGATCCTAAGAGTTTCCTCAGCGCCATATATTTCTTTGTGGCCTTTCCCTGTTCATTTATCGGAGCATCATAATCGTAGCTGGTGACATCGGGTTCATATCCCTTACCTCCCGAATTGGCGCCTGCAGTAAAGCCGAAATTTGTACCTCCATGAATCACATAGAAATTAAATGATTTCCTGTTATCCATCAAAAACCTGACCTCCTTAAACAGATCTGATGTGTCAGGTCTGGCCCATCTCTCACCCCAGTGTGTAAGCCAGCCAGGGTAGGTTTCGCTGCTGAAAACAGGAACGCCCGGATTCATTTTTGAAGCAAGATCAAAGTCAGCAGGGGATCTTCCCGAATCGAGACCGACAGCACTGCCGGGAAGCGTTCCGGCTTCAAGCATGTGGGTAGTCGGACCGTCACCTGTGAATGTCGGGACATCAATTCCATTCGCTGCCCATACCTCCTTCAGTCTAATCATGTAATTACGGTCATTGGCAAAGCTGCCATATTCATTCTCGATCTGGATCATCAGGATAGGGCCTCCCCTGGTTATGAGGTAAGGTCTGATCTCCTCTGAAAGTCTTATTATATATCTCTCGGCTGCAGCCATATAACGCGGATCCATGCATCTGAATTTTATGTCCGCGATTCGGAGCAGGTAAGGAGGAATGCCTCCAAGTTCCCATTCTGCACAAACATATGGTCCCGGCCTTACGATAAGCCACATATCCTCGTCCTGAACTATTCTTATAAACTCCCCGAGGTTATGGTTGCCGCTGGCAAAATCAAAAATTCCTTCCTCAGTTTCATGGAAATTCCAGAATACGTATACCGCGATGGTATTGCAGCCCATTGCTTTGGCCATCTGTATCCTGTGGCGCCAGTATTCGGCAGGGATCCTTGCCGGATGCATTTCTCCGCTGATTATCTGAAACGGTGCACCATCAAGTAGAAATTCAACAGGACTGAAGGTGAACGTATGTTTAACTTTCTGTTTCTGTGCTGAAGCTGTGACTGAAAGAAAAATAGTCAATGTGAGACTTAATAGAAAACGTTTATACATAGTCTTAAAAATATATCTTATTACTTTGATCCGGTAACGCGGGTTTATTTTAAATGGCCTGAAAACTTCTGAGCCTGGCATAAAAACCTTCTTTCCGTTCCATCAGCTCTGTATGTGTTCCTGTTTCAATTATCATACCATTATCCAGCACAACGATCAGATCGGCATGCTGGATAGTTGACAACCTGTGAGCAATTATGATCGATGTCCTGTTCTTCATCAGCTTAAGTATTGCATCCTGAACAAGCCGTTCCGATTCAGTATCAAGAGCCGATGTTGCCTCATCAAGAATAAGTATTGGAGGATTGTTCATTATGGCCCTGGCAATTGAGATCCTTTGTTTCTGTCCGCCGCTAAGCTTACTACCGGACTCTCCGACACTGTAATCATACCCCGATTCAGATTCAACGATAAAGTTATGGGCATTAGCAATACGTGCAGCATTTTCTACATCCTTCATATCAGGAACATCGACCCCAAAGGCTATATTTTCAGTAAAGGACGCATTAAAAAGAATAGGGTGCTGGCTGACAATTCCCATCAGGTAACGGAGGTCGGCGATCTTAATATCGCGGACATCCACTCCATCGATCAGTACACTTCCTTTTACAACATCGATAAACCTTGGAAGCAGGTCGGCAAGCGTTGATTTACCGGCACCGGATTTCCCAACTATTGCCACCGTCTGTCCCTTGTTTATCTTCAGATTTATTTCCTTAAGTACCGGTTCATTGTTGTACGTGAACCAGACACCTTTAAACTCTATTGAATCATTGAATCCCTTTACCGGTACTGCATTTTCCTTTTCGGTTATCTTTTCTTCAGCTTCGAGTACCTGGTCGACCCTGTCTATCGATGCCATCCCTTTCTGCACACTGAACCAGGCCGTAGTAATATTTTTCGCCGGTTGTATAATTTGGGAAAAAACTATCAGGTAAGCTATAAGACCGTCGGGTGTCATGTTTGTATCGCCGCTGAGGGCCAGTGTCCCTCCAAGGTACATCAGGATAAGTATTACAATAGTTGACAGGAACTCACTCAGCGGGGATGCCAGGTAATATTTACGAATGACACGCCTGAAGATCTTGGAATATCGTTCATTAGTGGCCCTGAACCTTTGTTCCATCTTTTTTTCAGCGTTGAATCCCTTGATAATTCTCAGGCCGGTAAGAGTCTCTTCAACAACCGATAACAGTAGTCCAAGATTCTGTTGCTGGATAAGTGAGGAAGCTCGCAGAGTACGACTCACCCGTCCTATCAGCCAGCCGCTGACAGGAAGAAGTATAAGAGCAAACATTGTGAGCCTGAAACTGCTTATAAACAGGTAGATCACAAATATGAGTATGTACATCGGATCCCTGAAAAGCATTGTAAGTGAAGACATTACAGAGATCTCAATCTCCTGTACATCATTTGAGATCCTTGTCATCAGGTCTCCTTTCCGGGCATCTGTAAAATATGACAGCGGAAGCTTCAGTACCTTGTCATACATTTTTTTCCTCAGATCACGGACAGTGTTTGACCGGATATATGCCATGCTGTTGTTGGCAAGAAAAATAAATCCATTCTTAAAAAGGCTGGCAACAATAAATACAATGCACACTATCATAAGTGCTCCCGCCTGTCCGTACCTTTCGATAAAAAGTGACAGAAAATATTTGGAAAAATCGCTTATATAATCAAAAGTCAGCTGGAATTCACCCGGATGCCGGACAATATCCGTCCTGTTGAACATTATTTTAAGGAAAGGTATTGCCAGAGTATAAGAGATCAGGGCAAATAAAGCACTAAGGGAGTTGAAGATTATACTGTTGAAAGCAGGCCATTTATATGGCGCTATGTATTTCAGAAGCAGCTTTATCTTATTCATTTTACGGAATAACGGATTAATAGCCAGTGAAATTAAAAGGTGAGACAGCCTTTAATTCATCTTTTACTGCTTCTGATATATCAAGGTTTCCTATGAATGCAAGGATTGATTCGCGGGTAATATTCTCATTGGTTCGTGTCAGTTCCAGAAGCGTTTCATAGGGTTTCGGATAACCCTCCCTTCTGAGTATTGTCTGAATTGCCTCAGAGACCACAGCCCAGTTATTTTCGAGGTCGGATCTGATCTTATCATTATTGAGGATAAGCTTATTCAGCCCTTTAAGCAGTGAATTAAAGGCAAGGATGGAATGCCCGATAGGAACCCCGATGTTGCGCAGCACCGTCGAATCGGTAAGATCTCGCTGTAGTCGTGAGACAGGAAGCTTCCCGGAAAAATG
>CAZKMH010000361.1:0-4340 GCA_964553395.1 uncultured Rikenellaceae bacterium
CAACGGCTCCATTTGCTTTCTTCCCATCACCAAAATCCCAGGCATATCTCAAATTGAAAGTATCAACGTCAATAGCCCCACTATCGCTGAACCTGAAACAATACTGGTTTTCTTTCTGAATATCTGTGTAAAAGATCTGAGGGAAATTGGTTTTAAACTTGTAAATATCTATTGATTTTCCCCTGTTCGACGAAAAATATCCTTCTGCGATAAGAGAGTCGGTGATAATCCCGAAATCATCCTTAGGCGAGTTAACCGGAGGGTCAATCCGGACAGGAGGCAACCATTCATCATCTTTCATCCTTGAATAAAAAATATCCTTCCCTCCCACTCCCGGATGACCGTCGGAAGAAAAGAAGAGCTCTCCTGCCGGATTAATGAACGGATAAGCTTCATTACCCGGTGTGTTGATTACAGGACCCAGATTCACCGGATCGTTCCAGTAATCTCCTTTCCATTCGCTGTAGTAGAGGTCAGAACCTCCGAAACCCTCTGGCCTGTCAGATGCAAAGTAGATTTTTTTACCATCAGAAGAAAGATAAGGTGTTGAGATGTTATACCACTCATTGTTGATTCTCATCTCGCGGATCTTTGTCCATTTTTTGCCTTCTCTTACTGCATAAAAAATGCCCAGTTTGTTGCGGGATGCCGGGATATTCTTAAGATTACCCTCCGTAAATTGATTTCTGGAAAAATAAATTGTATCCCCGGCTGCGTTAAAAGTTGCCGGTCCGTCATTTAACTTTGACTTCAGGTATTTTGACAAAAGCCCTGACCGTCCCCATTTTCCTCCGATGATTGAATCGACATAGAATATCTTTGTAAATCCCAGGTTCTGCGAGTTAGAATATTCAGACAAACCCGTATTTCTGGTTGTGCAAAAAACCAGTCCATTCCGGTAGAAAACCGGGGAGAATTCGTCGTGGGTTGCGGAGCTGAACCCGGTTTTCTGTACAGAGTAGGTCTCAGTCTGACCGGAGAGCACCGCAGGAAAAAGACATGCTGTAAGAATAAATACTTTTGACTTAAAGTTCATGATCCAAATTTAATGAAAGTTGGCAATTGGCAGTGGGCAGTGGGCAGTTGGCAGTGGGCAACTACTTGTTAAAATAACATTGGCTCTTTTAAAAAATCAAAGGATTCACCGCATCCACCTTATAACTAAACTGATACCTCAGCATCACCTCATGCGATCCATTGCTGTATCTTCCAAGTTTACCAAAATCAAAATCATAGGTATAACCGACTTTTAGCTGGTCGTTAACAGAGAACTGGAAAAGAGCAGCAACCGACCTGCTATTCCGGTAAGATGCTCCGAGCCAGAATCTGTCTATTACACTGACATGTGCATTAATATCATAAAGGATTTTTTCACCAGCAGAAAGTGTAACAAGAACTGAAGGAAGAAGTTTCACCCTTTGAGAGAGATTAAACAGATACCCGGTGCTTAATAAATAGTAATATTGGCCGGGATTGACTTTCAGAGAGTACCTGTTCCTGTCAAAGTCAAAACTATACCCCAGAAGTTTTGGAATTGATAATCCTGCAAAGTAATTCTGAGTTGAGTAATAAGCTCCAAAGCTGAAATCAGGAACTACAAATACCCGGGAATCAATAAGATAGTAGTCGTCACCGGGGTCCAGTACAACCAGATCCGACCAGGCTGTATTGGTAGTCATTATCCCGGCACCAAGCCCAAGAGAGAAGGTTCCTTCACCTATCTTCATCCTGTACGCATAGGAGGACATGAACTGTGTCTGTTTGGTCACTCCGATCTTGTCATTAGTTATCATCAATCCCAGTCCAAGCTTCGAATCGAGAAACGGAGCGTCAAGAGACAGTGTCATTGTCTGAGGCGAACCGGTTATGCCAACCCATTGACGACGATAGAATGTGGCTATATTCAATGCGCCCCTGTTTCCTGCAAATGCGGGATTGATCGTCAACGGATTGAGAATATATTGATTGGTTACAGGGGTTAATTGAGCGATTCCAGTTACCGGAAGCAATAGTAGAATCAATGTCTTAAAGATCTTTTTCATCTTTTTATCAAATATTTATTCTTCATTTTATGTTCTTCGCTTTTCAATTTCATCTAACCCCCTTTCCCGTTTCCCCCAAGGGGGAAATGCTTTAGTTCTTCTCCTTCCCCCCTGGGGGAAGGCCGGGAAGGGGGTAAAGTTCAATCCAAAAGGCTTTAATTCTGGTGTAAAATAGACTTCAGTAATTAAAATGTGTTCTCTCCATATTACTTCATTAGCACCCACCCCTTCCCTGGGGGAAGGCCGGGAAGGGGGTAATATCCCGCAAGCTATCTTCTTACCACGATAAACCCATTAAACGCCTTCCCGTTCGCTGACTTCAGAACATAGAAGTAAGTATCATCCGGGAGAGGATTGCTGTTATAATCAACTCCATCCCAGTCATTTTGATAGTCTGTATCCTCATAGACTTTAAGCCCCCGGCGGTCGAAAATAGTAAGTTCGGTCTTACCGAGGGTTTCGAGTCCCTGGAGTACGAAGAAATCATTCCGGCTATCAAGATTCGGGGTGATCAATGTCGGGATAACCAGATCGTGAACAGTTATCGTTATGTAATCCAGAGCAGGAGGACAGACACCATTTGTAACACTCCAAAGTAATATATTCTCGTTGAGCGAAAGTCCGGTAATAGTTGTTGTCGGATCATTCTCATCTGTGAAATCTCCATTTCCTGAGAATACCGACCATACCCCGGTACCTGTCAATGGTGCCTCAGCATTTAACTCTGTTCCAAACACATACTCAAGCTCCATATCGGAACCAGCATTCGCGACAGGCATCTGATCTTCTGTAACTATGACAGATTTTATGGTGAAATAACCTGCTGTCGTTGTTCCTTTAATATAATATGTCCCTGCAGTTGCAGCTTCCGGAGTGCTGTATTCGATCGTTGCAGCAGCATCCAGCCAGTAAGTAAAGGTCAGATTTTCAGTTGAGCCTTCAGTAACTGCCGGAAGGGTAAGGTTTGCTGTTGATGTTGAACAGATAGTGTCGGGATCTGTAATAATTACCGTTGGAGGTCCTGGCCGGGCATTAATTAGCACAATGGCTGAAGAGGCTGATACACAGCCAACTGCATTGGTTACAGTAAATGTGTATGTGCCCGGCTCAAGACCTGAAACGGTTCTGGTAGTTCCAGTACCATTTAAGGTTATCCCGTCAGGATTACGGGTAAGTATCCATGTTCCGCTCGAAGGCAGACCGGAAAGTGCAACACTGCCTGTCGCAACAGTAAAAGAAGGATGAGTTATTGTTCCTATAATAGGTGCGGCTGGGGTTGGTGGTTGTACAGGAATTACAATATTTGCAGATGGTAAAGATGTACAACCTGAACTGCTTGTAACTGTGAAATTATATGTCCCCGAAGCCAGCCCCGAAACAGTAGTAGTTGTGCCTGTGCCTGTTGATGTTATCGTACCCGGGAACCGTGTAAGTGTCCAGGTACCTGATGAGGGCAATCCAAGCAGGACAACACGCCCTGTTGTAACAGTACATGATGGTGGAGTGATTGTACCTGCTGAAGGAGCTGAAGGTGTAGCAGGTTGAGGATCTATTTCTATTTCACTGGTTGGTGCTGACATACAGTTGTTTGAATTTGTCACAGTAAATGTGTATGTTCCTGGTGGAATTGTTGTAACGGTTGTAGAGGTTCCGGTACCTGTTTTTGTCACACCACCGGGAGAGCGGGTTACCGTCCAGTTGCCGGTGGATGGTAATCCGTTCAGAACCACACTTCCGTTAGAAACCGCACAGGTAGGTTGTGTTATTGTCCCGGGAACAGGTGCTTCCGGTGTGGGAGGCTGAACATTTATAACCACATTGGCAGATGATGCTGAAGTGCAACCATTTGCGTTGGTTACCGTAAAGTTGTAAGTCCCTGGAATAAGTCCCGAAACCGTTGTACTGGTACCTGTTCCGCTCGTAATTACATTATCAGGACTGCGTGTTAAAATCCATGTTCCGGTTGATGGCAATCCGCTAAGGGTCACACTACCCGTTGCCACCAGACATGTAGGCTGGGTTCGTGTCCCGATTGTTGGAGCTGTCGGAACCGCACTTACAGTTAATGTGTAAGTTGCTGATGAAGCAGTACATGGCACACCTTCGGGGTTATTGGTTGTTACCGTTATTATCACAGTTTTGCCTGCGTCCAAAGTAGCAGGTGTATAAATAAATGCAAATGGTGTTGTGCTTGTTGAAGTAGGAATAACAGAGCCTCCCCCATTTTCGGTAATCGTTACACTTGTTGCACTGCCGCCAAAAGTGTTGTTATTGACTGTTATTGGGGTATTTCCGCAT
>CAZKMH010000362.1:0-4339 GCA_964553395.1 uncultured Rikenellaceae bacterium
GTACGCGATCGGCAATCTTTACAACTCCGTGGAATGTGAATATTCAGTCAGCAATACTTGAAGAGATGCAACAGCTGGCAAAAAAAACAGTAGCAGGAAAAGCAATGAAATGAAAAGAATTGAAATCATAAGCATCCTGTTCATAAGCTTCACATTTATGAATTGTTCGGATAAAAAGGATGCTTTGAATATCACCTCTTTCAGCGGCATTTATCCCCACCTTGCATATTACAACAATGAAAATGAGTGTGGTACAGGTGCAGTAGTTCCCTGGGCTGACCGGCTGTGGGTGATTACTTACGCTCCTCATAAACCATTTGGCTCGTCTGACAAATTGTACGAAATCACACCTGATCTCAAACAGATAGTAAGAGAGGAAAGTATAGGGGGGACACCTGCTAACCGGTTTATACATAAAGAAAGCAATCAACTTTTTATCGGCCCGTATGCAATCGACAGTGAGCGTAATGTCAGGGCAATTTCATATGAGCAAATGCCCGGTCGACATACCGGTAATGCCCGTCATCTGAGCAATCCGGCAGAGAAAATTTATTACGGTACGATGGAAGAAGGATTTTATGAAGTTGAGGTGAATACCCTTAAACCAATCTTGTTATACAAAGATGCAAACGTTACAAAAAAAAGTGAGAATAACGAAGAAAATGATCTCCTGCCTGGATCACATGGTAAGGGATTATATTCAGGTCAGGGAGTGATGGTGTATTCCAATAATGGAGAGGCTAATCAGCTGGCTCTTACAAAATTTGATATTGAGGCGGGAGCGTTAAACGAATGGAATGGAAAAGAATGGAAAATGATACGACGCAACCAGTTTTGTGAAGTGACAGGTCCGGGAGGAATTTATGGAAATGAAAATCCTGAGACCGATCCCATCTGGTCAACAGGCTGGGATCACAAATCCGTAATACTGGGAGTCAGGGATGCTGGAAAATGGAGTTTCTTTCGGCTTCCAAAAGCCAGTCACAGCTATGATGGCGCACATGGCTGGAATACTGAATGGCCGCGCATAAGGGATATTGGAACGCCTGAGAAACCTGATTACCTGATGACCATGCACGGGATGTTCTGGCAATTCCCGGGTACATTCACTGCTTCAAATACAAGCGGCATTCGCCCACGCTCAGCATATTTAAAAGTAATAGGCGATTTCACCCGCTGGAATGATAAACTGGTTTTTGGTTGTGACGACTCAGCCCTGAATGAATTTCTCAATAAGCGCAAAGAAAAAGGAAATATTGAGGGTCCCGGCCAGTCAAATTCAAATCTCTGGTTTACAGCAATCAATCAGCCTGATATTCTGGGTCCAAATACTTCCGGGGGAGCAGTCTGGCTTAATGAAAAAGTTACTGCAGGAGAACCCTCCGAGCCATTCCTCTTTGCAGGGTGGCCGGAACGTATATGCTGGATTCAAAATGCAGGTAATCAATCTGTTGAATATATTTTTGAAGTCGATAAACCGGGAAACGAAATGTGGGAAACGCTTCAATCGGTTACTTTGGGATCCGGGAAATCAACCTGTGTTGAATTTGCATCAAATACTCCAGGTGAGTGGATCAGGGTAAGAACGGATAAGGGAACGAACGCCACAGTTTATTTCTCATATTCAGAAAGAGATAACCGGAGTTCTGTTCCGGATGATATTTTTACAGGTTTATCGCCTGTAGGTGATCCGCAATCAACAGGGGGCCTGCTTTATGGGCTTGGTGACAATCGCCGGACTTTAGGCATACTTGCCGGAAATTTCAACAACGGGCAATTTGCAGAAGCCGGCTATTATGAACTTGACGGAAAAATGAATCTTGTGAAAAAGGAGGATACTGAAATTGCAAACTTTATTCGTGAAAAATTTGCAATTCCCCGACAGGTAGTAACATTTGATGAAGCTTCAGTCCTTATAGAAGATGATCTGGGAAGGCGATGGAGACTGCCTTTGGGAAATCAGGCTTTTGCCGGTCTGACTAATGCATCCGCTCTTCGTCTCTGCCGTGAAGTGGTCACGGAACGCGACCTTTTCAATTGTGCCGGTACATTCTATGAACTTCCGGCAAATAATGCCGATGGTTTTGCCAAAATCCGTCCGGTTGCCTCCCACAGCTTCCGGATTCATGACTATGCATCTTTTCGGGGAATGCTGATCATGACGGGACTGGATCCGGGATCTGCAAAGAATAATCCTCATGTTGTGGTTTCTGATGACGGTAAAGCTGCTGTCTGGGCAGGTGTCATTGATGATCTCTGGAAAATGGGGAAACCGGTCGGAGAGGGTGGCCCCTGGAAAAATTCTTCTGTTGCAGCAAATGTCCCATCCGACCCGTATCTGATCGGCTTTTATGATAAGAGAAGCCTGACATTATCGCACAATTCTTCGACTCCTGTTGAATTTATTATTGAAGCCGAACCCGTCGGCCACGGACCCTGGATGGAATTCAAAAAGTTTATAGTGAATCCCGGAGAGATATTTAAATATAACTTCCCGGAAAGTTTTGAATCCCGCTGGATAAGGTTTACCTCCGGCAAAAATTGTATTGCAACTGCAAATCTGAAGTATGAATAATTAAATTAATCAGTATTATCATGAATAATTTCAGAGATATTGTAATCAGCCTCTGTTCTGTTCTTTACTTTGCCTCGTCAACAAATATCCCCGCTTATGGACAGATGAAGATCGGAGAGGTTTTTCCTTCATGGTCACAGGGTTACCTTGATATCCATCATATAAATGCAGGAAAAGGCGAGTCGACTTTATTTATCATGCCTGACGGGACCACTATGCTTGTTGATGCCGGAGCAACAACACGACCCAAACCAAGAGTTACTGACCAGAGACCAGACGCCAGCCGTACTCCCGGAGAGTGGATCTCAAGATATATAATGCATATTATGAAGGATCTGCCATCAAGGAAGCTGGACTATATACTGCTTACTCATTTCGACGGGGATCATATCGGAGATTATTTTCCAGGGGCGAAAACATCAAAAACAGGCGCATACAAGCTTACTGGGATTACAGAAGTCGGAGAACATATTCTTTTCGGGAAGCTTGTTGACCGGGGTTGGCCCGACTACAACTGGCCTGTTCCGATGGAGAATGAAAAGATGAAAAACTACAGACAGTTCCTGAACTGGAATGTCGAAAGGAACAATTCAGTTGTTGAGAGATTCCGGGCTGGTCAGAATACTCAGTTTGTTCTGGTGAATAACAGACAGAAATATCCTGATTTTGAAATCAGGAATATTGCTGTGAACGGTCATGTCTGGACCGGTGTAGGTACAAACGAACGGAATCATTTTCCGGCATTGGAAAGTCTGGAACGTTCGCAGTATCCGGGTGAAAATATGTGCTCAATCGCTTTCCGGCTCTCATATGGGAAATTTGACTATTTCAACGGAGGCGATCTTACAGGTGCCGAATTTGGCAGCTGGCGGGATATCGAAACCCAGGCAGGAATGGTCACAGGTCCTGTCGAAGTTTGTGAAGTTAATCATCACGCTCATTATGATGCGATGGAAGCTCCTTTCATAAGAGCTGTGAGGCCGAGGGTATTCATTCTTCAGACCTGGGCTCCGAGCCATCCTGCTTCAGTCGTTCTGAGCCGCATGCTTTCAAATTCCGTATACCCGGGTCCCAGGGATATTTTTGCGACCAATGTGATGGAAGAAACAAAGGTAGTTATCGGTTCCGGAATTGATGCTTTTAAAAGTCAGCAGGGTCACATCGTAATCCGTGTTAATCCCGGAGGAGAGAATTTCATGATATATATCCTGGATGATTCAGCTGAGAATTTCAGGATCAGGTCAATTCACGGACCATATAGCTGTGATTAAAAAGCCTTTAACGATGAAAATTAAACTTATTTGTTTTTTGTTAATAATTCTGGCAAGTTGCAGCAGATCAACTGAGAAAAAGGAAGTCGGCTTGCTAAGTCGGAAATTACCGGATACTGAACAGAGCCTCGAATGGTTCAGAGAAGCAAAATTCGGCATGTTCATTCACTGGGGCCCCTATTCCCGGCTTGCCGGGGAATGGAATGGCAAACAGGTGCCAGTCGGAAAGAACGCCGAGTGGATAATGAAGGAACTTAAGATTCCGGTGGATGAATACCGTGAGCTTGCACATGAGTTCAATCCTGTACGGTTTGATGCTAAGAAATGGGTTAGGTTAGCCAAAACCGCCGGAATGAAATATATTGTTCTCACCGCAAAACACCACGATGGTTTTGCGATGTACAAGTCTGACGTTACTTCCTATGACATTGTTGACTGGACTCCTTTCAAGCGAGATCCTCTCAAAGAATTATCGGAAGCCTGCAAAGAGGAA
>CAZKMH010000363.1:0-4339 GCA_964553395.1 uncultured Rikenellaceae bacterium
TCGCCATTTATCAAATTGGTTTCTGCTAACCTTTTAATTGTTCTGGCTGATTTATCCTTATTTGGAATTATTTCCATAGCTTCAAAAACATACTTCTGTGAGGCATTAATCAGTCCAAGATGATAAAAAATTTCATTTCCCATGAGAGGGGAGGTATATCCCATTTTATCAAATGCCAGGAAAAGACCGTCAATCCCATGCTGGTCATAATTAAACATTTTTTCACCCATCAGGCCTGTTTTAGCCAGTGCAAGATTAAGCATAGCCAGTGAGAGAAAATTCTGCGGAGGTTTCTTTTCGTTGTATTCGAGAACTTTATTCCAGTTTTTATTCCTAACCAGATAATCATATGTCATTATCTCCTCGGCATCGAAATTTGCCCAGACTTTGAAGCCAAAAAAACAAATAATCAGTAAAATTCCTGTCTGAATGTAGAGAGCTGTTCTATTATATTTTTCTTTTAAATTGTACAGACTGACAATAATGATGAGAACGATAGGTATGCCAAAAAGAAGAGGGATGGTATTTGGAATTAAACCCCGGATATCGTAATAAAACTCAGTCAGGAAAGTCGATCCTAATGGTTGAAATAAAAGGTATTTTCGAACCAGTAAGGGAATTCCGGCGGCAAGAATCAAAAAAGCAAGTAAAAACCATAGTTTATAAATAGATGCAGGTTCGATATTTTCAACCATCCCAGGATTCTTAACGATCTTTTTACCGGGATTAAAATATGATGTCAATTCAAAGACCAGAATCAACATCAGCAACATGAGATATGACCCTCCCGCAAGCCAGTAGATCAGCGGGAGAAGAATCAGTCCTGAAATAAACCGGTTTCTATCACTTTTAATATTGATATAGAACCAGAATGATAATAATGCTATCAGGAACCCTATTGTTCCCGATAATGGGTAAAACTCATCACATAAGATCATTGCAGAATAAAGCGACGGGATGAAACTGAGAGGGAATAAGATGTAATTTGGATTGACTTTTAATAAAATCTGCCTGGTTACCTGTTGAATGGCTAATAGTACCAGAGTAATGATCAATGGACCTGCAAACGATAGAAAGTAAAATTGGGTCAGGAATCCTCCCAGATATCCTGATAATCCTCCAGGGTTGCAGATCTTAGATAGGAAGAAATCCCAGGTGACAAGAAAAAGTCGAAGCTGTTCCTCAAAATGAAGGTGATATCTATAGAAGAATGTGAAGAAGATGAGTATACCGGCAAAGAAAAATCCGGAAAACAGATATTCAATAAATTGGATTAGCTGTTTATCTTTTTTATTATTCACGGTATCATCAGAATTAATATCAAATGATTAATACCAGGTTCATCCGTAACTGCAACAAAATTAATTCTTTTGATTTGTGAAGTGAAATAGTTTTATAAGGTCTCGAACTTATAGTAAAAGTAGCAAATATTATTAATGAAGGACGTTTTGCCAGAATGTAAACAGGAGAATATTTCTAATCACTGTCTGGGATGGACTTTTCTAAACGGTCCGGATCTCATCAGACGAAGCTTAAAAGCAACCTTTTTCCTGTTTTTTTCATCATTCTTATGACAAAAAATTGCTATTAAGATAATTATTTACTATTTTTAAACTTTGTACCAGGGTAATAAGCCTTGCCTTGTCGGAGATTAAAAATATAATAAACGGTTGTCTTAAAGGTAACAGGAGGGATCAGGAACTCCTGTACAGACGTCATGCCCCTAAGTTGTATGCGGTATGCCTTCAGTATGCAGGCAACGATGAAGAGGCGAATGATATCTTACAGGAAGGATTTATTAAGATCTTTGAAAATCTCGCACGCTACAAGTATGAAGGTTCTTTTGAAGGGTGGATACGACGGATTATTGTCAATACAGCCCTCGAGAAATACAGGAGCAAGCATTTTCTCTACAGGGTTGACGATATTGACAAGATACCGGAACTTGATTCTGAACCGGATAGTGAGGATTATGCAGGGCTGGAAGCAACCGACCTTATGAGTATTATCAGGGAGCTTCCCCCGAAATACAGAATGGTGTTTAACCTTTTTGCGATTGAAGGTTATACACATAAGGAGATAAGTCAGATGGTTAATATATCGGAAGGAACCTCAAAATCAAATTTGTCCCGTGCACGGATAATCTTGCAGCGGAGGGTGAATTCGTATACCGGACTTGCGAAGAAGGTTATTAATGAGTGACAGGAAGGCAAATATCGATCTGGTTTTCAGGAACGGACTGAAGGAATATGAAGTCCTTCCTTCGGCTGAAGTGTGGAATAATATCAAACCCGTTATCAGGAGAAAATCGCTGCCTTTTATCGTTCTGAGGGCTGCAGCTATGATAACCGTTGTAATATCTTTAAGCTTCATTGCTTACAGGTTGAGCGTGCAAATTTCATCCTCACCTGAGTTTAATACAATTGCCCAGAATCCGGAATCCGAATCATCTGCGGTTAATACACGGAATGAATTGTCGTCCGGGAGTGCAGTGACACCTGGTGTTCAACCGGCAATAGCTGAAGCATCCGGGCAGGAAATGCAGTCTGAGATTTACATCACCCCGGATGATAATCAGGATATAATCAGGAGTATTATCTATCAACCGGAAGCTGACGGGATCTTCGTTAATGAAAGGGTAGCTGTAAGACCTGATTTTCTGTTAATTAGCCGGACAAGGGTCAATAATGTAAGCTTTGATGATAATGAAACTCTCGAATTGCCCTCGATCCCGGTGAAGGGTGAAAAGGAGAGATGGACAGTTGCAGCACTGGTTTCCCCTACTTATTATACTAATTTCTATTCAGGTAACAACCAGGTTGCATCACAACTGAAAACAGAAGAACAAGCGCTCTTCTCTTATTCGGGCGGCGTGGCATTTTCATATAAGGTAAGCGGAAGATTCAGCGTTCAGTCGGGACTCTACTATTCATCGTTCGGGCAGCAACTCTCTGGTATAACAACTTTCGGAGGCTTTAAGAAATACGATTATACCAAAGGCGATCATAATTTTGAAGTACTGACTTCAAGCGGAGTTGTATACACAAATAATGCAGATGTCTATCTGCTTGACAATCTTTCAGACAGCAGGATAGCAACTATGCATACTAATGATGTATTCGATCCGGCAAAAGCACAACTTCAATACGTTGACAATTCACTTAAGCAGAATTTCAGCTACCTTGAGGTACCGGTAATAATGCGTTATAAGTTTATCGATAAGTCAATTGATTTTAATATCATAGGCGGATTATCATCCAATCTGCTGGTCGACAACTCGGTATATGCATCGATGGAGGGCAGTAAATACCAGGTGGGAAAAACAGAAGGGCTTAATATGATAACATTCAGCAGTTCATTGGGTTTGGGGATGGAGTACAGCTTTACCAATAACCTTTCTTTGAACCTCGAACCAACGTTCAGATACTTCCTGAATCCACTCGGCCAAATGTCCGGATTAAGAATCCACCCCTATACATTCGGTATATTCTCGGGAATATCCTTCAGATTCTGACCCGGTATCTCCTGATTTCACCATTTAATTCAAATTAGACATACACCTGAAATTTATTTAGGTGTAAAAGTATTACCTTTGCATTTTGTTTTTAGACGCGGGGAAATATGATTAAACCAGGAAGAAAAATCGTGCTTGCAGCATTTGTTCTGATCAGCATCACAATGCTTGCACTTACAACAATCAGTGATTCCAAAATGACAGGGAGCAAACCTGAACTCAAATCTATTTCGGATAGTGTTCCGTATGTAAAACCATATAAACTGCCTGAAAATGTGACATTTGCAGGAGAAATAATGCCTTTGGATAATTTTGATACAAGGGAGAGTCTCGATCGTGAAATCCTCACAAGCGCCTACAGGCACTCATCCACCATACTTATTATCAAAAGAGCCAACCGCTATTTGCCGGTTATTGAAAGGATTCTTAAAGCTAATGATATTCCGGACGATTTTAAATACCTGGCAGCCGCCGAAAGCGAATACAGCAACATGATCTCACCTGTGGGAGCTACCGGCTTCTGGCAGATCATGAAGGCTACAGGCAGGGAACAGGGTATGGAAATCAACGATATAGTTGACGAGCGTTACGACGTTGAAAAATCAACTCAGTTTGCATGCGATTACTTCAGGAAATCTTATGAAAGATACGGAAACTGGACACTTGCAGCTGCTTCATATAACGGTGGACGATCTGGAGTCGATGAACAGATAAGGATCCAGAACCAGAAAAATTATTATGACCTCCTGCTCGCAGAGGAGACTGCAAGGTATATTTTCAGGGCAGTTGCCTACAAACTTGTAATATCAGATCCTGAGAATTATG
>CAZKMH010000364.1:0-4338 GCA_964553395.1 uncultured Rikenellaceae bacterium
AAGGAAGTCACTATGAGACTGAGAACGACTACCTGGCAATAGTATATTACAGGAATCCCCGCGATCGTTACGACAGAGTAATTGGCACTGCAATAACAAACACTCTTAATCGTCTCACTTACTGATCTTTCTGTGCGTATCTATGCCGTATTGCATCATGAAAGTGTGTTCCAGTGTTCTGAGAATCTCTGTCATGTATTCGTTCACTGCTTTTAATGAACCTGGTAATGTGTAGACCAGCGTCATACCGATTGTACCGGCAACACCCCTGCTGAGCAGAGCAGCCGGGTTCGTGGTGCCATATTTCACTCTTATATATTCCATTACCCCGGGCAATTCCTTCGATAACAAAGGTCTGACAGTCTCTATTGTAATATCCCTGGGGCCTATTCCTGTCCCCCCCGAAGTGATCACAATATTATATTCGTCCCGTGCTTTATCCAATAACATTTTCAGCTGGGCCGGATCATCAGGAATAAGGGTCAGATCAATTTCACAGGACCGGTTCCAATTTCTGAAAAAACCGGATAATTTCTCTCTGATTGCAGGTCCGCTCAGATCTTCATATTCCCCGTTAAAAGCTCTGTCGCTGAGAATAATCACGTGTGCTTTGAATTTTCCCGGCAGATTCATTTCTTGCTTTTTTCAATGAGTTTTATCTCACTAATTATCATTTTCTTATCAACCGCCTTGCACATATCATAAATGGTAAGCAGGGCAACGGAAACTGCCGTAAGTGCTTCCATTTCTGCACCTGTCCTACCGGTGCAGTTCACTTCACTTTCGGCAAGAATGCCCGGTTCAGCAACAGAAAAACCGAGGCTGACATTGTCGAGTCCTATATTGTGACACAGCGGTATCAATTCAGCTGTTTGCTTTGCAGCATTGATTCCTGCTATCTGTGCTACTGTGAGGACATCACCCTTTTTTATCTGATTTTCTTTAATCAGTCTGATTGTTTCCTCAGCAAGTACTATACTCCCACTGGCTTTCGCGGTGCGGTACTGGATCTCCTTTCCGGCGACATTCACCATCACAGCCTTGCCATGGTTATCAGTATGAGTCAGTTTCTTCATGATCTCAGCCTCCTATGTTGTAAAACCCTCCGTTTATATTTCTGGTTCCGCTTTCAGGCTTCATCCCTATTGCCTTCTGAATAGCTTCTTCATAACCCATCTTCCTGATATCGAATTCCAGGTCGCTGAACAAACACGGCTTCAGCTTACCATTAGCGGTGAGCCTGAGCCTGTTGCATGAAGTGCAATCTCCTCCGCTACCTCCATCGACCGTTGAAAAGGCACCCTTCTCGAGATCCATTTGGCGTATATATCTGATTTTCAGATCATTTTTAGCGCAAAATTCAGCTACCCCAGTGGCATCCTCTTCCTCTTTCGATTCTGAAATCACGCAATTGATCTTAACCGGGAGCAGACCGGACTCCTTTGCAGCACTAATTCCTTCAAGCACTCTGTTAATATCACCGCCTCTTGTTATGTGCCTGTACTTTTCCGGATTGATGGTATCGAGACTTATATTGACCCGGTTCAGTCCGGCCTTCTTAAGGTTACCGGCGAAATCTTTTAACAGTGTCCCGTTTGTTGTCATTGACAGATCAACGATACCCTCTATTCCTGCGATCATTTCCACAAGGGTTGTGATCCCCTTTCTGATCAGCGGTTCTCCACCTGTAATCCTGACCTTGGTCACTCCTGTTTTCACAGCCGATCTGGTGAATCCGGTAATTTCGTCGTACGAAAGAATATCCTCATGTCTGAGAAGCCGGATTCCCTCTTCAGGCATGCAGTACATGCACCTCAGATTACACCTGTCGGTAACAGAAATACGCAGGTAGTTTATGGATCTGTTAAATCTGTCGTACACTTACTATCTTCCCTTTCTCAATTGTATTTATTCCGACCGGCATTGTTATTATTCCGTCTGCATCGGGGAGTGCCGTGATATGTGCAGATCCATGGAATTCGACCGGTGTAACGTCGAATTCGCCTGTTATTTTAACCGGTATCAGTGCAATCCGGTCCGCTTGTTTCCTTGTAAAGTCTTCATTCATACGAAGTCTCATTACAGGCGGCTGCCATTCATATCCCGTCATTGCTGCTATTAAAGGCCTGACAAGGAGTTCAAACATCATAAATGATGATACCGGGTTACCCGGAAGGCCAAACACTATAGCCTTCTTATGAATTCCAAAGATTGTCGGTTTGCCCGGTTGAACAGCTACTCTTGTAAACAGCAATCTGACTCCTGCCTTCTCAAGCACAGCAGGAACAAAATCAAAATCACCCATCGATACACCGCCGGTGATAAGTAAAAGATCATTTTCCGCTATTGCCTTTCCCACCATTTGAAGCGTCAGTTCCTCATCATCTTTCACAATACCATAATATTTCCCCGCCCCGCCTGCCTTTTCAACCTGAGCCAGCAACTGATATGCATTGATGTTTCTGATCTGCGATTGAGCAGGCACCTCCGATGGTTCAACCAGTTCGCTTCCCGTGCTTATAACAGCAACAGCCGGCATTTTGCTTACCGTAACCGATGTTTTACCGGCCGATGCCAGTACTGCAATGTCTTTAGGATTTAGCATCCTGCCTGATTTAAGCAGGATATCCCCTTTTTTTACATCCTCGCCCTGTACGGCAATATTCCCCTTTAATAATAAGCCTGTGTAACTCATCTGTCCCGATGGCACTATTTTAGTATCCTCGACCATTACCACGCAATCTGCTCCTTCAGGAATCATGGCTCCGGTCATAATTCTTGAACACTGATTTGGGCCGATCTTCTTCTCCGGGACCTTCCCGGCCGGGATCGTTTCAATGATATCCAGTTCACCATCGAGCTCCGTCATCCTGCAGGCAAATCCATCCACTGAGGACTTGTTGAAAGGAGGCATGTCGATGTCACTGGATATGTTTTCGGCAAGTATCCTGTTAAGGGACCTGGTAAAGGGGATTGTTTCAGTGCCTGTGGAGAAGGCCGAACTCATAACGGTTTCAAGTGCTTTATCCAATGGTATCATTTCCATATTGAAGTTTTTCCTTTTGTCAACTGCCAGTTGTCAACTGCACTTTATGCATTTCCCTGAAGTGCAATCCCCGACTCAGGTGTAAATGTTATCCATACATCCGACATCTCTCTTATTTTCAACATTTTAAATTCGTCAGAGGATACATCTACATAAAATACTTCTCCTGCATCCACCATCACCTCCATTCCATGTTCCGATGGTGTTATTTCCTTTACAACGCCTTTATAACGGTTATCATTCCCGGGATCCGGTTCTGAATTATGTAATTTGACCGCATCACTTCTTACTATCAAAAGACCATCCGGCGGATATCTGTCATCCGGGAGTCTGAAAACAAGGTTACCGTCACACCGCGCTTTCCAGGTACCGTTGTCATTCGAGAATCTTACCCTGAAGAAATTCCTTATACCGGCATATCTAGCGACAAACTTATTTACGGGCCTGCGGAATACTTCTTCCGGCGTGCCTTCCTGGATTATCCGTCCGTTGTGGATCACTCCCACCCTGGAAGCAAGGCTCACAGCCTCCCGGAAATCATGTGTAACATGAACTATTGTAAGCCCCTTTTTATTCAATTGCCTGAAAGTGCGTTTTATATCATCCTTAAGGCTGGCATCAACCGAAGCCATTGGTTCATCAAGAAGTAACAACTTTGGAGACGTAATCAGAGTCCGCGAAAGAGCAACCCTCTGTAACTCCCCGCCTGACAGATTAAAAGTATAACGGTTAAGAAGATGAGCTATATTCAATTCTTCAGAGACACGCTTTACTTCACGGTTAATGACAACATTATCGTATTTCCGGCAATGCAGTGAATAAGCTATATTCCCGAAAACCGTCATATTCGGGAATATGGCATAATCCTGGAAAACAAGGCCTACGTCTCGTTCCTGAATTCTTTTATGAGTGACATTTTCATTATCGATCCATATTTCGCCGGAGTCAGGATCGTTCAATCCTGCGATCAGTTCCAGAAGCTGGGTTTTGCCCGATCCCGACCTTCCGAGAAGGACATAATACTCCCCTGCAGTTATATTTATGCTTATATCTGCCAGGGAGAATTCTCCCAGCCTTTTGCTTATATTATCAAGCCTGAGCATCAGGTGACAAATATGTTTCTTTTTTTCTTAATGAAATAAGCCGTAACAGGATGAAAACCGCAAGTGCAACAATTATGAAGACCACTGATGCAGGCCGGGCAGATTTAAGCCCGAAGGAGCTGAACCTTTCATAAATCAGTACTGGCGCTATCATCGGGTGGTAAGCAACAATGACCACTGCCCCGAATT
>CAZKMH010000365.1:0-4329 GCA_964553395.1 uncultured Rikenellaceae bacterium
AACCATTATGGTCGTAAAGGCGTAAAAATCACTGTCAGCCTGAACTGACGGGTAATCTTTCAGAACTATGGCTTTCAGTTCTTCGAAATTCCCCAGTTCCAGATTCCATGCTTTATTGAACGACGCGATATCATTTTTGTATTTTGAATTTATCCACCTGGTGAATTCATCCCTGGTTGCTGACTGCCCGGTGGTTGCAAACATTTCGTATGCGAGGTTGTGATAACCAAAAGCCCATTGCGGCTCATTCCTGAGGAAATAACCGACAAGATATGGATCATCTTTATACTCAATAAGCTGCCTGGCAAATTCCTCTGAATTCTTCCTGTATTCATCAGAGAAAACATCAGGGAAATCCCTGTAAATATATGTTCTCGTCCCCGGAAAACGGTTCAGGGGCAGAACATAAGCAAGTTTGTTTTCTTTGGCAAAATTAATTTCCGACCAGTTGCCGACAGTGTTTACGTTAAGGCTTTTCAGCATTCCGGCAGTCATCCTGCTCCACCTTGTCTTCCATTCTTTGCCGAAAGCCCTGATCAGGTTTGCCTTGTAAAAGTCAAAATTTACGGCAGGTCCATTTCCCGAGACTGATTCGGCATAAACCGGATCATCTTTTTCGGGAAGCCATTCGAAAAGATCTTCAATGCCATTTACAGGCCCTGAAGATGTTGATCGCATGCAGTCTACCCCGACGCTGAGAAAAGCGTAACCATCCGGATCGACAAGCCACCATCTCCTGCCATCATGTTCAGTTCTGAAAAATCCCGAAGCCCCGAACCGCTTTGCTTTCCAGCCGCCGTATTTACTGAAGCCGCTGTTAAATTCCGAATCTGCGACCGCCTTTTCAAGTTCAAGATTCAGGGATATCAGATCCTGCCCGCTGTTGATTTTCCCCGGCCAGGTTTTACCGGTGCGCTGCCCGAATGGATCGATTACCGGAACGGGAAGTGGTTCATAAGGTGCAGGCAATGAATCGCTCAGCCCTGCTGATGCAATTTCAAATACCGGCATGAAGTAAGGATCACTTAATGGTCCGAATTTTAGTTTAACCTTTGTAATATCAGCCGGATCAAGACGGTTACCGGTTATTGTTCCCTTGAGCTGCCGCGGTGATCGCGGGATGAAAATCTCCTGGGCATCGAGATAACTGAGCGGGAAGACTGCCTTAGTCCTGAGTGACGGGTTTATTCCCAGAAGGCATGTTAACCATGGAGCTTCATTATCGGAATCCACCACTTCACCACTCTGAAGAACAACCGTTTCGGGTCCGGTGTTCGACTTTTTATAAAATTCAAGCGTGATAACACCGCTGTAGTCGTTGTTTCCAAATATTTCAAACATGAAATATTTCGCCTTTGTCCAGTCTCCTCTGTCGCCGGACTCCCAGACAGTCACTGCGGCATTATCCCTTGTCGGAATGACTTTCATCACTTCTGAATCAAAACCCTGACCGCCGGTCATGGTTGCAATGTCCCCGTTATTTCTGGCAATTTTATCAATATCAAATGGCTGATCATGATCGCCGGATGTTTTGGTACAGGATGGAAATACCGGCAGGATCAGAAGCAGACCAATCAATAGATCAAATTTAATTTGCTTTTTCATGTAGTTGGCTTATAACTATTTACTAATAAAATGAACCTTCTTGCGGGCGATCAGTTACAATGGCTAATGTAAAAAAAATAACCGCAAAGAATGATTTTCTTTGCGGTTATTATAAGTTAACAGTTTTGTAAAGTTACTTTTTGTCGTAAACTGCTGTTGTTTTCCGTTCGCCGTTGGGTGTATTCATTGCGGAAGCAATTGAAAGAGCATTAGCGCCTGTCAGGCTCCAGACTTCAGTTGTTTTCATTTCGGTTGTCTGGCCGTCACGTTCGAAACTCCTTGTAGTAACAATTGTGAGTGATTTGCCGTCAGCCGACCATGTTGCAGTTGATTTGCTTTCACCTCTGCCGGTGGAATTTACACTTTCTTTTCCATCAAGCGTATACTTACTGGTAGTTGTCACTGCCTGCCCGTCCTGGTTTGTCCTTGTCCTGTCAACTGTCAAAAGATTGGCTTCCTGTTTCGCAACAAAATTGCCGCCTCCGAAACCACCTCTCATGCCTCCTCCCTGGGGAGCTTCTCCCATCTGGCTTTTTTCAGCATTAAAAGTCCAGGTACCCGAGAAATTAGCCTTTGAACCCTGTGCATTGGATGTAAGGGGAAAGCAAAGGAATGCAAAAAGCACTGTATATGACAGTATTTGCAGAATCACATTTTTTTTCATTTTATAAGATATTAATGGTTTATAAAGTATTAGACAATTGAACAAAGGTAATTATTTCAAGCAACATCGCTTTTCTGATCCGGATTTGTCAGATTTTTTTAAAAAGATTTTCCTTATATTGCAGCCCTGAAATCAGGCACTTAATAAACAATTAACTAAACTCATGAGATTATGATCCGAAAATTCCTTTCAATTCTGGCAATAGCTGTATTAATTTCATCATGCGGTAATACCGGTAACAAAGAGTCAGCCTCAAAAGCGGAAGCAGTCAGCCCAGCCTCCCTGGTTGAATTTGCAACTTTAATAGAACATCCGGGAGATTATGTCGGAAAGAATATAAGTGTTGAAGGCAAAGTTGTTCATGTTTGTACACACAGCGGAAAGAAACTGTTTTTAACCGGGGAAAATCCCGATGTAAGGCTTTATGTCCAGGCCGGAGAGGAAATGCCAAAATTTCCAATGGATCTGCTTGGAAGTGAGATAGTTGTTGAGGGGACACTTACCCAGGTCGCTGCAATTCCTGCCACTGAGGAAGCCACCGGTAACACCGGCGAAGCCGCTGCAAATGCTGTTGGTGCAGATACATGCGAAACTGCCAAAGCACTGGCTTCACAGCCCGTCCTTTCCGACCTGATGATGGTTTACAACAAGCACACGCTTGTTAAGTAAGATTCACCCATATATCCCCGAGGGGGGACTCTTTGGTTTTCAGAAGGTTTATGCTCCCTGCCGGGGGCGGGGTTGAATTGCAGACTCTTTCGACTGCCCTGAATTTTTATTGCCATGAATATTTCGAAATTTAACAGGATAACCCATCGTGATATCGGATACCTGATTGCCGGACTGACCATTATTTACTCAATTTCAGGGATTGCCCTTAACCACAAACACGACTGGAATCCAAACTATATTATTGAAAACAGGGAATTTACAACAGGGGTTAAATTCACAAGGGAATCGCTCAGTAAGGAGATCGCAGAGGACATCCTGGCCGAAGCTCCTGGTGATCAAACCTATAAAACCCACTACTTCCCCTCAGGCAAAATCATGACAATATTCATCGAAGGAGGTTCAGTAAGAATAAACTCCGAGACCGGTAACGGGGTCATTGAACGGATCAGCAAGAGGCCGCTTTTCTACCAGATCAATTTCCTGCATTACAATCCTGGAGTATGGTGGAAATATTTCAGCGATTTATTCTGTGTTTCGCTAATGGTTGTAACAATAACAGGCCTCTTCCTGGTAAAAGGGAAGAATGGCATCACCCGTCGCGGAGCGATCCTTACAGCTATAGGAATTATTTTGCCGCTGTTGTTTCTCTTTATTTACTAAACCTTCTTCAGCGCTTCCAGCACCCTGGCTTTTGTAAACGGCATATCATACAACCTGGCACCTGTGGCATCGTAAATAGCATTGGCTATAATTGCACCGATCCCGATAATGGCAGGTTCTCCTCCTCCCTTTGGCGGCTGATCCTGCCTGTCGAGGATAATACAATCCATCTTTGGCAGCCAGGAGAAGCGGGGGATTTCGTAATTATCAAATCCCCGGTTCTTGATATCTCCGCCTTCAAACTGGATCTCTTCAGTCAGCGCATATCCAAGCCCCATCATAATACATCCCTCCATCTGGATTAACGCTCCCTGAGGATTTACGCACAATCCCATATCCTGCGCACACGCCACCCTGATCACCTGAACATGCCCGGTCGTGGTATCGACCTTGACTTCAGCCATGAGTGCAACCCACGATCCGGCATCTGTTCCGCAGGCTATGCCTATCCCCCTGCCGCTGGGCGTTTTTGCAGCAACATAGCCGAACTTATCAGCAACTGCCTTCCAGCAGGCTATCATTTTCTCATCCTTCAGATTCTTCAGACGGAACTCAAGAGGATCGATGCCAGCTGCAGATGCCATAATATCAATTTGCGACTCCCGTGCAAAAGTGTTGGTATTGTTGTTTGGAGCACGCCAGGCACCGGTTCCGAACGGATGGATCTGAACTGCATCCATATTCTGGGCATAACTTGTGGTTTTTGAATGAGGGACATCGTAAATAGT
>CAZKMH010000366.1:0-4320 GCA_964553395.1 uncultured Rikenellaceae bacterium
GTTGCTTTATTATTTCATTGTACAGGTAGAAATCGTCATTTTGCAACAGGGTTTTTTTTAAAATCACACCCGATACATCAGAAATAACAACATTTATATTTTCTCTGCGATCAAGACTTATCCGGATCACAAACCATCCTTCAGCAGGATTGGGAAACATTTCCACCCCCTGAAAAACTGACCTGCCCTTTTCCCTGACATTAATTTCGTGTATCGAATTACAGTTGTTCTTATCAGTTACTGACAGCAGATAAATTCCGGGTTGATCAACCGATAATTTTTCCTGATATAAAACAGATCCGTCCGGAGTTGTCCATGAATAGATATAATCTGTTCCGGACATGCCCTCTGAAGGGTCCAGGACAAGCGATTCCCCTTTAACAAGATCATAGCTCCGGCTTATGCAGCTTTCCCAGTTGTGAGTATTGGAAACCCATATTTTTTCGGTAAACTGTTTATTATCGGCATCAGATACCTGCAGGAAATAAGCCCCCTGGCTGATATTCCCGAAAATATGATTCCTGCCTGCCTCTCTGGCTGATACCTGGAACCTGTTGTTTGATATTCCCTTCAGATTGAGGTCAAATGGTGGCTTTCCCCCTGCGATCTCACATAGTATCATTCCTGATTGTGGTTGAAGGCATGATGGTAATTGTACAATATTCCTTGTAAAAAATGGAGGTGCTGTCAGAAGTGTAAATACATCATCGCCTGAATTATCAGGATCAATAATCACTGAACCGAATCTGATAGATCCATCTGATAAAGCCGATGGCATGCACCCTGTATATTCTGTATTTCCGAAAGGATATTTTCCTGTACCGCTTCTGTCTGTTATCAGCCAATAGATCTCTCCTTCCCGTAAAGGGTTTATTTCGTTTAATGACAGCTCATTGGTTTCCAGAGATACTGCACCGGCTTTAAAATCGAATGCTGAGATCTTCCATTCCCGTTGTAATTTTCGGATACCTGATTCCACATCAAAGCGTAAAGGCCGGCCGTTATCACCCCAGACAAGAAAACTGTTGTTCTGTAACTTTCCATTAACACTCAGTTTCATTACACCCGGGGTCAGTATACTTTCAGAAACAGACTGGTTAAGTCCCGAAAGATCATCTCTGCCTGCACCGGCAATATTTTGATTAAAGGCTTCATTCTTCTCTGCATCCCAGATTATCTCCCCGTTACTGTTCAAAAAAGAGCGCGGTAATTCCTGGTTTAAGGAGATACCATATTTCAAGGCGAGATAGGATTCTACTTTCTGACGTTCAGCAGGTGACAATACCCTGTCAAACAGAATAACCTCCGGAATTATCCCATTAAAGAACGACACCGGTAACTGCTGGTTCTGCGGCGGACGGCCCAGTTGCAGCCTTCGTGTTATGGTACCCTGGTCCTTCGGTTTATTCTGAATGTATGAATAAATCTTTGGATAAAGCTGCAAATTTGTATTGTAGTTTGCGTACCGGTAAAAATCAAGGGTAGCCATTCTCCGGTTGGTCATTACCATCTCTGCCGCTGTATCGTTCACGATGCTCAGGATGACCCTTTCCATCAGTGTATCGATTCCCTGACAAACTGTGAACATGCTGAATGATGCCAGACTGCCGGGATTTAATGTACTGTTTACCGGATTTGCTTCTGCATCGAAAACAAGTGCAGGATTATTATTGATGGTTTTCTTATTCCCTTTAATAACTAAAGTGGAATCGGGATTACCATACAGGTTCGATTGCCATTTTGCATGGCCGGTTTGTGTGACTTCCGTGATTTCCCAGACTGCCGCTCCCTTGACGCCCCCGGGCATCGTTTTCTGAGCATAAAGGGATGCGAACTGGAATAATGCAATAATGAATATAACGTACTTCATATAACTATATGTCTCAGTTATTGAACTGTTTCAATCCTTCATATGGATCAGAAGAAATGCATGTTATATGGAAAAGCATAGCGAACGGCTAGTTGTATTACCCGGCTCGCATTGGGATTTTCTATAAAGTGAAAATTATTAACCTCTGTTTGCATTACGTCACTGATCCCATAATAATACCGGGCATCGACCGACAGGCCAAATGGAAATTCATATCCAACACCAACACCAAGGGATACATTGGTACGCCCTCTCAGGACATCACGCATTTGTTGCTGGATCCGAATATCCGGTCCAAAGATGGCTTCTCCGTTGGATGTGTAATAGAGAT
Source organism: uncultured Rikenellaceae bacterium (assembly GCA_964553395.1). Taxonomy (GTDB): domain Bacteria; phylum Bacteroidota; class Bacteroidia; order Bacteroidales; family VadinHA17; genus LD21. The sequence continues at coordinate 2,202 of CAZKMH010000366.1, forward strand.
CTCCCGGTGTCAGATTAAACCCTATTTTCGGCCCGGCACCAAAATGAAGTCCGGGTAATAAATAAGCTTTATACCATAATTCCATATTCAGGTAATCGTACTTAATGACAAAATCATATTCAAGATCATCGATATCGGAATAGTGCAATTTATTCCCCAGCCTGGAATAGGATATTTCAGAATAAATTGCAGAAATAGAATTCTCAAATTTATAGTTCAGGTACAGCCCGCCCGTAAAGCCCCATACATTACTGTTGTCGAATGTATAACCTGTATAATACGATTCGCTTACGAGCACTTTTGCCAGGTTGGTTATGCTGGTGTATACACTGCCTGCTTTAATACCAAATTGCAGGAATTTGTCGTTCCTGTTCTTGCCAGGCTGGGCTTCGAGCCTGATAACTGTTATTAAAACCATGAACAATGTAATTGCTTTTTTCATTGATAGTTGGTATTAAGTAATACTGCAATATTATTTAAGATATTTTCAGCAACTGTTTATTTCGGCAAACTCATACACCCGCCTCCCGCCCTTGTATTCTTACCAGCGGAAGCCATTGAAAATCCGGTATTCATGCCCTTCAGAAATCCCCTGACGAATGAAGACTTTTTGTTCAATATCAAATGTACAATATGTTTATACTAAAGTCAAAAATAATTTCCGGATAATTTCGGATGCTTTGTTCCGGAGAATTAATTCTTAACTTTCTTCTCACAAATTCCTGTCGCCATGATGAAACATCTTAAACTTACTCTATTGGGTCTGATAACTGTCTTTTCATTATTTGGGCAGTCTGTCTCACGCCAGGCAAATGAATTAAGACGATTTCAGGTTTCTGAAGCAAAACAGGCAGTTGCTGCAGATGATAATTATTTCTATGTAATCAACAACAGCACTATTACCAAGCATAATAAGGATAATGGCAACATGGACACCAGGTGGAACGGGAGTTCTGATGGCATCAAACACCTGAATAGTGGTGTTGTAATCAGGGGTCGGCTATATTGCGCCACCTCAAACTATCCGGATACTCCGATGGCGGGCTCTATTGAAATCTTTGACTCTAAAACTTTAAAGCATATCGGTAATCACAGCTTTGGAATTTTCTCCGGTTCGGCCACATGGATTGATAAACTTGACGGTTACTGGTATGTTGGTTTTGCCCACTATTCCGGTTCCGGATCAAGTGAAGGGAAAGATACCCGGTGGACAACTGTTGTAAAATTCAACAAGAAATGGCAGGAGGTTGAATCCTGGATATTTCCGAAGAACCTGATTGAACTTTTTACGCCAATGAGTAATTCAGGAGCTGCTTGGGGGACTGATGGCAAATTATATTGTACTGGTCATGACCGACCCGAATTGTATGTTTTGGAAATTCCGCAGACAGGGTATACACTTAAGCATATTAACACAATTAATATACCGGTACATGGCCAGGGTATTGCTTTTGACCGCACAGAAAGAAACAGGAAAATCATTTACGGGATAAACAGGCAGGATAATCTGGTGATTGTTTTTGAGATTGATTAAAGTGATAGATACCAACTTTAGAGACCCTTTAAGAAAATAAAATCCCGATATTTTCACCTGTGGCCACTGCCCTGACCGGATACAGAGTATCAGACACGATTGAATGGGTTGTCCCATCAGGTCTGACTAAAATATGGATTGATGTAATTGTTTATCAGCCTGAAGCTGCCGGAGATTATGACTTATAACTTTTTCAGGTATGATCTGTCTGCAAGTTAAGTCTGTCAACGTATCAGTGCGACTGACCGGAGCACCAGGGAGCTGGTTATTTAAGGATTTGTGACTAAGGCATAAACTTTTTTGTAATGAAAGAAGAATCATTACTTTTGTACTGCCAAAAAAGGGCATAAAGCTTCGGTGGTCAAGTCACCGCCTTCGCTAAAGCTACGGCGGTCAAAGCGGGTTGTGACGTAGCATATTTAATCAATAGGCCTCCCTTTTATAAGTCTTAATAAAATTGCAATAATTGCAAGTACAAGAAGAATATGTATGAGATATCCGGCACTATATCCTATGAATCCGATTGCCCATGCAATAACTAAAATTACTGCTATAACATAAAGTAAATTTCCCATGATATTGGCT
>CAZKMH010000367.1:0-4310 GCA_964553395.1 uncultured Rikenellaceae bacterium
GCTGTATCGGCGGAAAATAAAAAATGCTCATAAAGAGGGAATGTCATCCACGGTCCGTCAATAGGGGTTATCCCCCATACACCATCGGCAACACCTGTCCGTCCGAACGGATCTGTAAGATGGTGAAGTGTCCAACCATCCGCACCGTACATTTCTTTTGCTGTCACAGTGCCGGGAACTGAGAGTTTTTCCATGAATCCGGTAAGTATCTCTGAGGTCTCCGGCAGATTGCAGACCTCTGCATGCCAATAATTCATCTGGAGGTTTATATTCGTATGAAAGTCGGCATTCCATGGTGCTTCGTACAGGTCGTTCCATATCCCCTGCAGGTTCGCCGGCAGGACACCGGGAGTTCTTGATGAGCCCATCAAAAGATAGCGACCATACTGAAAGTAAACGGGTATCAGCCAGTCGTCAGTATTACCTTCCTTAATCCGGTTTAACCGTTCATCGGTCGGTATTCCGGCGTTCAGGTCTTCTCCCAGTGAAAATTCGACCCTGTCAAAAAACTTTCGGTGATCCCGCTCGTGAATCTTCTTTAATTCCTCTACGCTGATGCCGGAAGCTTTTAAAAGTATGCCCCTGCAAACTGCAAACGGATCTATGGAGCTATCTATATCCAACCTTTCTGAATTGTAATCAGTGGTGCCGGTAAGCACTATAACAACTTTTCTGGCCGAATTTATCCGGAATCCTGAAGAAGTATCAGATACAAAGGGAGTTGAATCATCATTACCTGAAATGAGCTTCATTGCAGCAGAATAACGGAGATGTCTCCCTCCCGGGCCTTTCCGCGGAGAGTCGAAATCGATTATTTGCCCGGAATAGGAAGCTATTCCATCCTCATTATTATACTCATTGGTATAATGGTTGTATACAGGTCTCCTTCTTCCGTTTCTGTCCAGTGGCAGCCTGGAAGTATCTCGTTCCCGTGAAATAAGAATTTCAGAGTTGAACGGTTTCTCTGCAATAATACTTACCACCATTACATCGTGTGGGGCAGAGACAAAAACTTCCTGTGTAACTTTGTTACCATCAATAGTATATTCGGTTCTTGAAATGCCAGTGTTTAAGATAAGTGATCTCCTGTATGATGTTGGCTGTGCTGTCCAGTCGAATTCAATGGAAAGATTGCCCAGTGGCTGGTAAGAACGGACTTCCGGGGGAGTTCCCAGAAGATATTTATCTGACAATTCTCTGGCTTTTTTATATTCACTTTTAAAAATAGCCTGTTGGATTTCAGCCAAATGGGCCATTGCCTCCGGATTGTTATTGTTGATCTTTGATCCTGCCCATACACTTTCCTCATTTAGTTGAATCATTTCATTGTTAAAGTCACCAAACACCATTCCACCGAGCCGGCCGTTACCAACAGGCAAGGCTTCACCCCAGACGGTCGCAGGTTGTTTATACCAGAGTTCCAATGAACTGATATCCGATACATTTTTACAACCTGAAACAGCCAGCAATAATAAAAGTGCCAGCTGCCATATAGACACTAGACCTGATCCCTTTTTCATAAATTGATTTATTTAAAAGATGTGTCCCACTAAGTTAATAAAAGAGGGCTCATTCCTTTTAATATTATTCTTGGAAAACTGAAATTAAGTTTCTATTATTACGAATATTATCAAATAATTAATTTTATTTATGGAAGTAAATCCGTTACTGGGTCTTTTATTAATTGCCCTAGGGGCACTTTCCGCGGCAAGTTTTTATGTTCCGTTTTCAAAAGTTAAAAACATGGCCTGGGAAGTTTACTGGCTTATAGGTGGATTTTTCTCATGGATTGCTGTGCCAATTATAGCCACGTTGATCACCGTACCGGCTCTTTTTGAATTGTACGGAACTGTATCTGCCAAAACACTCTTTTGGCCTTTTTTCTTCGGAGTTCTTTACGGGTTTGGAGGATTGACCTTCGGACTCTCGATGCGTTATCTTGGCTTATCGCTGGGTTATGCAATAACATTAGGCATCATTGCTGTCTTTGGTACACTTGTCCCTCCGATTGTAAGCGGCAAAATAACTGAGATGGTAGCATCCGCCGGAGGACTCATTACTCTTGCAGGAATTGCTGTAACAGTAGTTGGTATTACTCTGACGGGAAGAGCAGGGATTATGAAGGACAAGCTGTTGCCTGATGAAAAGAAAAAGGAGAGTATTAAAGAATTTGATCTTAAAAAAGGTATCCTTGTTGCACTGTTTGCCGGTATAATGAGCGCCTGTTTTGCATTTGGCATTGAAGCCGGTCGTCCGATTTCGGAAAAAGCAGTCAGTATGGGAGTCAATCCCCTCTGGAGACAGGGACCTGTTTATATTGTTATACTATTAGGGACATTCCTTACCAATGTTGTCTGGTGCCTTATCCTCGCTGTTAAAAATAAAACTTTAAGGGATTTCATAAAAGCATCCCCTTTATTGCTGCTAAAAAATTACCTTTTTTCAGCTCTGGCAGGTTCCCTGTGGTATATCCAGTTTTTTCTTTATGGCATGGGAGAAAGCAAAATGGGCAGGTTCAGCTTTGCCGCCTGGAGTATCCTGATGGCTTTAAGTATCGTATTCAGCACATTCTGGGGAATATACAGGCGTGAATGGCATGGTTCAGGTAAGAAAGTAAGTACAGTTCTCGTTATCGGACTGATTGTTCTTATCGTCTCTACATTTATAATTGGACTGGCGGGATTATATTGATCAAACTCCATAATTAAATTCTACCGGCCATAACATGCAAGGCTTCTGATTAACGGAGTACCTTCCGACTTCGTAATTTCAAGTTTAATGGCCGAGAACTTACCTTCCCTGACAATCTCTATTCTTTTATGCCCGATACATGAACCTTGCCCAAGCAATTGCCAGTTTCCGTTTGTCATTCCGTTAAGTTTGTATTCAAGAATCCTTTCACCCTTCGAAATGTCTTCCATGATCACCACAGAAGCTACTGGTTTGGGAGATTTAAATCTGACTATAAGTTCTTTACCGGAGCCTTTGGTTTTACCCAATAGTTTTGAAAAATTCTTTTTTATCATCTCCCCGAATTCTTTCATCCTTCTTACATCTGCTTCAGGCACCAGTCCTCTGTCATCAATAACAATCCCCAGCAGCATATTGGTATTCCTCCCAACACTTTTGCAATACTTGTCCAGAAGCTCTTCAATGGTTCGCATCTGGTCATCCTGATCTTTATGCCAGAACCAGCCACCCTGGAAAGATGAATTCAGGCGCAGTGGAAAGTCTGACTCACCCGGGCACCAGAATAATCCTTTTGGATTGCCATTCAGACCCTTGATTTCTATTACACCTGAAGCTGAGGTTGTGAAATCAGCTCTCGACCAGCATGGATAAGGAGCAACACCCTCTTCATTGCCAACCCAGCGAATGTTGTTTTCATATCCAAACGGACCCTGGAAAACAATCGCTTCAGGCTGGTATTTCCTTAAAAGTGCAAGCACATCAAAACCGCCTTTTTCAGGGGGTAATACTCCTCCGTCAAACCATACTTCCATTAAATCACCATATTCCGACCATAACTCAGTTAGCTGCATTTTGACTATCTCATTGTATTTTCTCTGCTCATCCGAATCACCGGATACAACTTTTCCGGGATTATCAACTTTAAGGTAACCATTAGCTGTTGTACTTGCATAAATACCCGGCTTAAGTCCGTATTTTTTACAGGAAGCAACGAAATCTTTAACAATATCGCCCTGCCCATATCGCCAGGGAGTATTCTTTACACTGTAAGGATGAGCTTTTGTAGGCCATAAGCTGAAACCACTGCAATGTTTGGCAACTAGGACAGCATAAGTCGCACCAGCAGCCTTTGCGGCCCTTATCCACTGATCTGTGTCCAGTTCTTTTGGATTGAAAATGGATAGATCGGGATGATAATTCCAATCCTTGCGGAAATTATAGCCCGGTTCAAAAACAGGCATATCAAAATGTATAAGCACGCCGATCTCTGAATCCGCCCAGTCTAAATGCGCTTTTGTAGGTAATACAGGTTGAGCAGTCAGAGCCGGAAATAATGAGAAAAAGGCAAATACGGGTAAAATAATCAATGTGATTTTTTTCATATTGTTTATTCAGTTAACAGGTCAATAACTCTAAAACTCTTTTTTAAATGCTTAATCTATGTCTCAACAGCAAGGGAAAATAAATGTAATATTTTTTATGGATTTTTTACAGATCATCTGCGTCAAATGTTTGCAGCCTGAATGCTATTTCATAACTTTATGAAATGTCAAACGGGAAATAGTAAAATGAACAAAAGAGATAAAGTAGTTTTTCTATTTTCTGTTTTGTCACTGGCT
>CAZKMH010000368.1:0-4307 GCA_964553395.1 uncultured Rikenellaceae bacterium
CTTTTCAGGATAATCACTCATTTTATACGGCAATTTAAAAACTTTTTTGCCATTTTTATTAGAGAACCAGAGATGCGATTCGGAAAATTTATCCGCATCACCATCAGCCCAGAAGGCATAAAAATCCCTGTGTGCGTTAACCGGTCTTCTTACATACGAATTATTCCGCATACTTTGTTGCGTAATATTTCGCAATTTCCGCCACGTCACACCCTCATCCCTGCTTATCCACACCACCACTTCGCCTCCTGTTCCATACTTCTGTGGCCCTGGCCCGGTAGGTCCGATGACCCTCCAGCATCCCTCTTCGATATAAAGAGATCCCATATCATAATTATGAGTTGATTCACATACTTTATTGTAATTCCATTTCCCGTTCTTCCAGTGTATTATCATCCACTCCCTCGGATCACCTCCCGGTCCCGGCCTGAAATCATTACTTATAATTGCCAGGATCACCGGGTTCCCTTCAGAATCGAAATTGAGGTCGTTTATGTAAACCAACTTCTTTTCAGCCTCAAAATCCCTTATAAGCGCAACATTATACGGATCGGAAATCGGTGGCTCAAAGGGCTTGCCATCAATTGATTTCCAGGTTTTTCCCATATCTTCAGTCTGAACGGCATATATATTTGTTCTTTTATCCACGTTGCCACCCGGGTGATAATTGAATACTGATACAAGTTTGTTCCCATGCATATTTGACACCTGGTAGTGACCTCCCATCCCTGCAAGTTTCTGATCCGGCTTCCAGCTTTTCCCGTCTGCCGAGGTTGACCAGTAGAGTTCCCTTCCCTTCGTATATTTCGTAAGCAGATAGAGAAATCCTTCTCCCGGCACCCACCATGGCTGAGGATAGGTCATTTCAGCTTCGCGGATCAATTCAAAAGATTCGATATTGTATGGTTTGTTGCTTTTAAAAATGAATCCGGGTCTTGATCGGCCTCTTCCGCTCACGAATACCCAGATATACCCCTCATTATCAATCGATAAAACAGCATTATCATGAGGATCATTTACTCCCTGCTTATCGTAAACAATAACAGGTTTGGGTACCGTCCGGGTCCGGTGATCGAAATAAGAGATCATTATAAGAAGATGCTTCTCATCCGCAGCAGTTGTCCCTCCGTAAATAAAGAAGGTCTTTTTTACTTCAGGCGAATATATTGCGATCGGTATATGATCGGCAGTGTATGTGCCAAGGCCTCCGGAGTATTTATCTCCATATTCCGAGAATTGCCCCAGTGTGAACCAGATACCCCTGTAACCATCGACTGTGGGATTCTGGGCGTAAGAGTTCACTCGCAGAAAGAAAAAGCCAAGAATTGTTATTAAATGTAGTTTATGCATTGCTTTGAATTTATTTCTTTTTTAACCTGAGCTCCCATCCTCCCTTAAGCCCCTCCCTCCTGGGGGAGGGGTTTGGGGAGAGGGTGACCTCCGGGAGAGGTGTAAGGCATTCCAGGGGCTATTCCGCAATAAACTTAATCAACGGTATTAGTATTGGCCTTTCTCTTTCAGCTGTATATTTAATATCTGTAACCTTCTTCCCGTCCTTTACACTGCTTATATTCTCAACCTTAATATATGGATTCATTTTGCTTATAAAGATCAGTGCCCTCTCCTTTGCTTCAGCACTGTAATTTTTGAATACAGGATGAACAGCAGCAATCAGGTCTTCAAGATCGGTTTTGGTGATAATCAGAGTCCCTTTCGGCCATAGCGGAGTCTTTTCATCCTGAGACACCACAACGATTCCGCCTGAGGGAATCCAGTTGAGCCAGTTCATCTCATCCCCGGCATTCTTTTCATTTCCTTTAAGGATTATTTCATCAGCATAATATTTTTTCAGCCACTCCTTGAAAAGCGGTGGCAGCTTCAGAGGATTTATGTATCCCGAAATAAGCCTGCATCTGTTATAGTGGCTGATATTGAAATTATAGTCATCAGTTATAAGCGTTCCGTTATTGTTCGACAGATGTTTTGTAAAGAGATCAATAAGTGTTTTATACTCAATTGTTGAAGTGTCAGTTGAGGGATTATTTTTCCGGATTATTTCGCCGATCGAACCTGCATACTCTTTTTCAGAGCGGGTGCCAAGTTTCAATTCATCGAATGTTGGTTTCATTTCTCCCGGCGCTTCATCAAGGGTATAAAGATCGATCTCCGGCCTTGATACCGGCTTCCTGCCTGCATCGTCCAGTGCAGGCTCCGCGATAACTGCATTGTCAGCAGGTACTTCCACAGCCTCCAGTGATAATGTTCCGGATGCAAGTCCTGATGCTGAGACAGTTATACTAATCCTGCCCTGAGTCCCTGTTGACCGTATCACATTTGCAACCGGCATATCAATATACCAGACACCATCCATCTCATGATGCTTGTTTATATCCGATTCATAAACAGCAGGTCCGGTAAGTGTTGCCGGTCCGGTGACACTCCATTTCACGGTACTTGTCGCACCGTAAACATGGTTTCCCTGTTTATCGACTATATCGGCTGTGATTATTACCACAGATGCACGGTCGGCTCCGATTTGCTGATGGGAACTTTTCAAAACGATCCTTGCCGGATTCCCGGCCATTACTATGCTGGTTGTCACACTTTTTCCATCCTTTGTGCCCACCGCGGTGATAGTCCCGTTTTCAATCAGGATACCCTTGAACGTGACACTGTTAAAGTCGGCATCAACAGGCGTTATAGATCCTCTTGCAGCCCCGTTTACTTTAAGTTCGATCTTATCGCAATTTGAATTGACGACAATATCTTTCTTCTGCCCCAGGTATTGAGTTCTCCAGAAATGGGGCTGGATAAATACCATCGGCTTTTCAGCATATGCCGCCTGCCAGAAATAGTATGCATATTTCGGGATCCTGTAAACATCGACATATCCCTTGGGATTCACATGCAGTAACGGAGCATTGAGATATTCCCTGTCGGCTCCATGGTCCTCATAGATCCAGGTGCAGAGATTGGCCGTACCAAACATACCGCTGGCCTTCAGCATATTCTGCTGATGCTCCTCTGTTCCGCTATGCTGAGGATCGGAAGGCTCCAGGTTTTTGACATCGGTGTTATACCAGCCTCTGATCGTGCACCTGAGAAGGTTTTCGATAGGCAGGTTATCATCGTTATGGCGGACAAATGCACCTGCCGAACCATCTGAGACCCTCCTTGCTGTCAGTATCCTTGTTGTATCTTCGGTAACAGCGAATTTCGAATCAACAGCCCGGTTTGTTTCATTTCCCATGCTCCAGATCATGATGCTCGGATGGTTTCGGTCGCGTCGTATCATTTCTTTCATCTGCTGTTCCTGCACTTCAGCAGAAAAATCCTGGTTTTTTATACTGGGAGATTCCTCATTGACAACAATTCCATACTTATCAGTAAGATCATAAACCATCTTGTCATTGGGATAATGTGCCGTCCTCATGAAGTTATAGTTCAGGTTCTCTGCAATATCAACAAAGTCCATGACAGTGATCCATTTGGGAATTGCATCTCCGAGCCATGGATACTCCTGGTGACGATTACCGCCATTTATTAATAGTTTCTTACCGTTGACATAAAGAAAGTTTTCCTTGTAATCCCACCTGAACCACCGGAAACCCAGGGGACTGGTATAGGTGTCTGTTACTTTACCGCTTTCGGTCACCTCAGAAAATACCTTATAGATATTTGGATTATCAGGTGACCAGAGACGTGGTCGGAAGATGGGCTTTAATGTCTGGTCAAATCTGTAAAGCTGGTCAGGCTTGATCGTGACCTTTGATTTTATTACCTGAATAATTTTTCCATAAGTATCAATTATAGAAGTGTTGAGTGTACACTCTTTCGGCTGTGGGTAATCGTTCTGCACCCATGTTTGAACACGTACGATCCCTTCCTTTTCGGAAACCCTGGGAGTTGTTACGAATGTGCCTCCCTCATGTGAAGCAGATCCCTGCATCGGTATATACAGCTTATCCTTCAGAACAAGAGTCACATCCCGGTAAATACCACCGTAAACATTGAAATTACCGGCTGCCATCGGAGGGATCCTGAACTTGTCTTTCCGGGTGTTATTCACTGCAACTGCCAGGACATTATCCTTACCCGGCGTTATGAATTCTGTCAGGTCAAAGTCAAAGGAACCATAGCCACCCTTATGGTCACCAAGATATTTGCCGTTGATCCATACTTTACAGTACTTTTGCACACCCTCAAATTCAACGAACACTTTCTTTCCCTCTCCGGCCGGATTAATAATAAAGTGTTTGCGGTACCAGCCCCAGCCGTTCCACCAGTAGGGATTATCCGTTTCGGCA
>CAZKMH010000369.1:0-4305 GCA_964553395.1 uncultured Rikenellaceae bacterium
GGGTGAACATTAGGAAGTTTAAGATCAGATTGCAATAGGAAAGGGAGAAAGAATAAGGATAAAGTAATTATGAGAACTATTTTATATCTGATACGAAAAGAATTCATCCAGATCTTCCGGAACAAGTTCATCGGAAGAGCTGTTTTTGCTGTTCCGATTGTCCAGCTGCTTATACTTGTGCCGGCTGTTACTTTTGAGATCAGGAATGTCAAAGTTGCAGTCATTGACAGGGATATGACATCGGAGTCGCGGGAACTGATAAGCCAGCTTGAAGGTTCGACATTCTTTAAGATCCGGTTCTCAACATTCTCAGAGAAGGAAGCAAACAGACTCCTTAATAAGGATAAATGTGATGTAATTCTTCAGATACCTTCCGGATTCGGCAGGGAGCTTGGTAACGGGAAGCCGGCAACGCTGCTTGCTTCAATAGATGCTATCAATGCCTCTGTTGCACAGCTTTCATGGGCTTATCTGAATGGTGTCATCCGTGATTATAATGTGAATATAATCGCTGAGAACATCAGCCCTGGGACTGTTGCCCAAATGCCTCAGATCCAAATCACTAACAGGTACTGGTATAATGAAATGCTTAATTATAAGCACTATATGGTACCTGGCATCCTCGGGATCCTGGTCACGGCAGTAGGTTTTTTGCTTGCCGGACTTAATCTTGTGAGGGAGAAAGAGATCGGAACAATAGAACAGATAAACGTCACACCCATCAGGAAGTATCATTTCATTTTAGCCAAAATGGTTCCATTCCTCATTATAGGTCTCATTGATCTGGCAATTGGGATGCTGATCGGGAGCCTGGTATTCAATCTGCCTTTTGAAGGAAGTATTGCTCTGCTGTTTCTCAGTGCATTTATATTCATGATCGCGATCCTCGGATTTGCACTTTTCATCTCAACCATGGCAGGCACCCAGCAGCAATTTATGTTCATTGCTTTCTTTTGTATGATTATCTTCATCCTGATGAGCGGGATTTTCACACCATACGAAAGTATGCCGGTATGGGCGCAGAAGTTCAACAATTACTTCAATCCTGTCTCCTACCTTATGAGGATAAACAGGATGGTAATGTTAAAAGGATCAACATTACAGGATATAAGCCGGGATATTTATGCACTTATTCTGATCGCCATTGCATTTACATCTTTTGCAGTAATGCGCTACAAAAAATCAGCATGAAAAGGTTTCCCGTCGATCCCACATAAGCGTGACATGCGGAAAAACAGATGAAAAATTCTTTATTTAATTAAAATCTGCGCCATTACCGGCCAGTGGTCAGAGATATAAATCCCATGATCCTTCACTATTATAGTGCTGTGACTCAACACCTTTAAGCCATCCCTTACAAAGATATAATCGATCCTGCCTGATCCCGGTTTGTCAGAAAAACCATTAAATGTATATACCGGGCCATCAGGGTTCTTTTCTGAAATCACATATGAATCCTTTAACAGGGGGACACTTTCAAACGGTCCTGTCAGAATTTCATATCCCTTGCTCGTGGGAAGCATATTAAAATCGCCTGTAATTACAAACGGGAATCCGGCGGCAATGCTGTCAGCCTTAAATAGAAGCAGTCCGGAACTTCTTACTCTTGCGGAATCAGAATCATGAGCGAAATGTGTATTGAAGAAGTAAAGGTGTTCCTGGCTGTTTTTATCTGCGAGTTCAACCCAGGTTACAATACGCGGCAGGTTAGCACCCCAGTCCATTGATCCGGCAACCTCAGGCGCCCCGGAAAGCCAGAAAGTTTTTGTTCTTACCATATCGAACCTGTCCTTTCTGAAAAAGACCGGATTCATCTCCCCTGCTTTGGCGCCGTCGCTTCTGCCTACACCTATCGAGGAATAGTCGCTCAGAACCGAATCGAGCAACTGATACTGGTGATTCAGCACTTCCTGCATTCCCAGCAGATCGGGTTTCTCATCCTGCAGATATTTGCAGACAATCGGGATCCTGTTCTTCCATGCATTTGCGCTGTCGCGGGGATTATCATACCTTAAATTCAGTGTCATCACCCTGACCGTATCTTTTTCGGAATCCCGGGCACATCCTGAAAACAATAACAGGGAAACCAGGAATGTAATTAGAAGAAGATTTTTCATTCAGATCAAGTTTGCCCAAAGATAATCATCTGTAAAAGAATTTACAGAATTGCGACTGAGAATTGTAAATGAAAGGCTATACGGCAATTAATTTTATATTTGTTGTAGGAGATTTATCTGATTAAATGCCTGATATTATCAAATTATTACCTGATTCGGTGGCAAACCAGATTGCTGCAGGCGAGGTAATCCAGCGGCCGGCTTCCGTTGTTAAGGAGCTTATGGAAAACGCTGTGGATGCCGGTGGAAAAAATATCAGCGTTATAATTAAGGATTCGGGAAAGACCCTGATCCAGGTCACTGATGATGGTTGGGGAATGTCAGAGACTGATGCCAGGCTTTCGTTTGAAAGGCATGCTACCTCGAAAATATCATCAGCAAAAGATCTGTTTGCGATCAGTACCAAAGGATTCCGCGGAGAGGCCCTGGCTTCCATTGCAGCCGTGGCTATGGTAGAGCTCAAAACCCGCAGGGAAGACCTGGAAACAGGCACACTTGTGGTGATCGGCGGCTCTAAGGTTGAAACACAGGAGCCCTGCAGCTGTCCTGTAGGATCAAGCTTTTCCATTAAAAACCTATTCTTCAATGTGCCCGCAAGGAGAAAATTCCTTAAAACCGACAACACTGAGCTGAGACATATTATTGTTGAATTCCAGAAGGTTGTCATTGCGCATCCGGAAATTAGGTTTACTCTGTATCACAATGGCACAGAGGTGTACAACCTGATATCCGGAAACAGAAGGCAACGGATAACTGGTGTTTTCGGAAAACAGATCAACCAGGAACTTATAACACTTGAAACCGAAACAACCCTTGTCAATATCAGGGGTTTTGTCGGCAAACCGGAGAGTGCCCGCCGCACCTATGGTGAACAATTCTTTTTTGTCAATAACCGCTTCATGAAACACCCTTATTTTCATAAAGCTGTCGCAGAAGCCTACCAGAACATCCTACCTGCAGAAGCCATTCCTTCTTATTTTATATTCATGGAATCCGATCCTGCGTCAATCGATATCAATATACACCCTACAAAAACTGAAATAAAATTCGAAGATGAAAGGTCGATCTGGCAGATACTTATGGCATCAGTCCGTGAAGCGCTCGGCCGTTTCAATATTGTACCTTCACTTGACTTTGAAAATGAAGCCTTGATTGATATTCCTGTAAGAGGCTCATCAGATACAATCCCCGAACAGCCTGGTATTGAGATCAATCCGCAATATAATCCATTTGAAAAAGATGAACCTGATTTTCGCAGAACTGACTATATAGAGAGATTTGAAAGGGAGAATGCAGAACACTGGGAAAAGCTTTACTCAACTCTTGAAAAAGAAAATGAGAGTCCGGAGCAAGCCGGGAGGATAAGAGAGACTGAAAGAAAATTCTTCCAGGTAAAAAACAAATATATAGTTTGCCCTGTGAAGTCGGGATTGATGCTGATCGACCAGAAACGTGCCCATGAAAGGGTGCTTTACGAACGGTTTCTGGATTGCCTCGGCAAGAACATCCCGGCAAGCCAGACGGAATTGTTTCCGGTCACAATTGAAATGGATCCTGTTGATTATAACGTGCTCAGGGATATTGACAATGATCTGAAACTTCTTGGCTTTACCATTCAATACCAGGGGAAAAATAAAATAATTCTGAAAGGACGTCCGTCAAACTCCGGATCCACCGATCCGGCTGAAATGCTCGAGATATTAATTGAGGAGTATAAAAGTACCACGACAGATCCTGCAACCGGTGCAAAGGAGAAGCTTGCAGCAGCGATGGCCGGGGCATCTGCAATACATTATGGCAAAGTGCTGGTTCAGAGTGAGATGGAAACCCTATTTGACAGTTTATTCGCATGCTCGGCTCCCAATTACTCACCAAAGGGAAAACCGGTGATTACAATTATTACTCTTGACGATCTTGATAAAAAATTCAAATAGGGTAAGAGTTAATAACTTGCCGGATTAACACATAAACATTAGCTTTGCCCAGGCGTTAAATTCCTTAGGGATTATAAAAAAGTAATAAATGAAATCCAAATTAAAAATATTAATAGCATTACTGCAAAAAATAAAACCGGAACTTGAGATTAATCCAGAAGATTTTAGACACACAAAAGCTGTGAGAGAAAATTATTGGATTGATATTTTAATTCAAGATGATTTTGGAGAAACAACTATAATTCAATGTAAAA
>CAZKMH010000370.1:0-4292 GCA_964553395.1 uncultured Rikenellaceae bacterium
GACATATTTCTCGACCGACCAGCCGGTAAGGTCATTCGGTTGGGCAGTCGGCCTTGACTATATGACCTCGATAGGAGTCTTGATCAGGAGCAACGTGGCCTTCAACAGGCTTCTCGAAAGCATTGATGCTCCCGGTGTGGAGGCCGGATTCAATTCACCTGAATACCGTGCAAACCTGTCCATCGGTCATCATGAAATCATTCCAAATATCGGCTTCAATCTGAATTTCCACTGGCAGGACAGGTTTACATGGGAGTCAGCTTTTGGGGCCGGGGAAATTCCGGCATTTACCACCATTGACTTTCATATATCCTACAAGCTCTCATCGCTCAATACGGTGCTAAAACTCGGCGGATCGAACGTTCTGAACAATTATTATACCACCAGTTTCGGGAGTGCACAAATTGGCGGATTATACTATATCAGCCTCATCTATGAGGACATGAGCGGTATTTTTGGTGGTAACAGGAATTAAAACTTCCTAAGAAACCTTCTTAAGCTATTTTTTCTGGAATTCTATTGAAAACTTTGCCACAAAGATTACCGGTGCAGCATCTGTCAGAGTTAATTGCATAGGTGCAACAAGGGCTGCAACCATGGGCTTTGGCAGTGGCACACTGGCCTTTCCGGTCAAATTTCCTCCGGTAATTACAATCTCTGTCACCGTCAGTACAAATCCGGTAGGTGAAGAAGGTATGGCTGCATTGTTAAGGTTCAGTTTCAATGAAGTGGCCGAAACCTCATCCCAGGTTCCCGCATCCAGCGGATCTGAGCCTTCGCAGCTCAGGTACAACGAAAAGTCCTCCCTTAATTCAACATATGATTTATCAGCCGACGAACAGGTTACTGCACTCAAAAGGGCAGTTTGTATAGCCTGTGTAATATCTGTACCAGCGGGAAGAGGAACGTCACCTGATTCATTCGTTGGCACAGTCAATGCCTCAGCCAGTTCAGCCTGAACTATTACATAATTTCCGACGAATTGTGATGGATCCTTATCGTCATCCTTACAACCCGGTGCCAGTGCAATAAGGGCCAGGAATATTGCAAACCGTGCGAAATTCAAAGTTCTCATAATTTTAATGTTTTTACTGGTTAATACTCTCAATGCTATTCAGATAAAAATAATTTGGCGACTTAAAGATAAACAAATTACTCAGTTCCGCCAGTTGCCAATTTTTGAAAAGTTACACTATTTAACACACCCGGCAGAGGATTGTTCTGCAATTATTGAAAAGGTGGTTCGCGCGTAACCGTAAAAGCATTGTTGAACACTACTCCTTTTCATTCGCTCCCGGACAAATCCACCAGGTATAGTTTGTTGTTGATTTAAATGAGGGATCATTAATACCTTTAATCTCTGCAATATGCTTTTTCGTATGTTCCAGCTCCATGTGAGCATTATGGTCACCTTTTGTTGCCCAGGCTTCAGTCAGACAGAACAACGTACTGTCGTTATATGACTGGAATAACGAATAGTTGAGACAGCCCGGCTCTTTTGCCAATACCTCCGCCTTGCAACTATCGAAGGATTGTTTAAAAAAAGTAACGAACTCAGGTTTAACCTTCCGCTCAAAGCGCATAACAACAATCATTGAATCCTTGTTATATGTACAATAATCCTTTGAAATGCTGCTTTTAGGTCCGCTTGTGCAGGAACCGATAAATAACAATCCGATAAACAAAAAGAGATTTTTCATAGTAGTAGTTTTTGAAAACTGGTAAAATTATATCAGGAATAAATTTATGCATATATTCCAATAAAAAAAATCCTGCTTCTTTGCATCAGGAAAATCATTCCGGTTCTTGGGAGACATATAATTTCGTTTAACTTTGTTAAACACCTCACGCTTTTGCAACGAGATCACAACCAGGAGTCATGAATGATCCAATAATTGAAGCAGGCAATCTCTCAAAATACTATGGGAAGGCCAGGGGAATTGAAAGCGTTAACCTTGAAATAGGTGAAGGAGAGATTTTTGGTTTTATCGGACCGAACGGAGCCGGAAAATCCACCACCATAAGGATCCTGATGAACCTGATCTTCCCGACCAGCGGGAGTGCAAGGATAATGGGCCTTGATGTGATCAGGCAAACCAAAGAGATAAAGCAAAAAGTCGGATATATACCTTCAGATGCGAATGCCTATTCGCGGATGGACGTTAATGAATTCCTCAACTATTGCCTCAGATTCTATAAGGTGCGGAATGGAAGCAGCAGGATTTCAGAATTATCAGGAATGTTTGAACTCGACCTGAAACGAAAAATTGCCGACCTGTCAATGGGAAACCGTAAAAAAGTTTCCATTATTCAAAGCCTCATCCACAATCCCCGTCTGCTGATCATGGATGAACCGACAACCGGACTTGATCCTCTCATGCAATCAGTTTTTTTCGAGCTTTTGCGTTCAGAAAACCTGAAAGGGACAACTATCTTTTTCTCATCGCATATTCTCAGCGAGGTCCAGTTTTTATGCAAGAGGGTGGCAATCATAAAAGAAGGGAAAATAATCCAGATCGAGGATATAGGTAACCTGAGAAAGAAGCAGCTGAAAAGAATTTTTATAGAATTCGGGGAACCGGTCAGGCCGGAAAACATTAGCATCCCGGGTGCTGAAAATCTGAATATCGGTCCGGGTAATGCTCTGTCATTCTTTTATTCCGGGGATATTAATGAACTTGTAAGATCCCTGTCCGGGAAAAAGCTGAATAATCTTATGATTGAAGAACCATCGCTCGATGAAATATTCATGCACTATTACAAGATCTAAAGCGTCAGGCAAATGAACGGGAACCTCTTTAAAATGGAAATCAGAAGGAATTCATTCAGCCTCATACTGTGGACGATTGTCATTGCTGTGCTGATAACCCTGACTATGTCAGTCTACCGGACGTTCATTGAAAACCAGTCAAAGGTAATGGGAATGTTCAGCCTGATCCCAAAGGAAGTCATGCAGTTCAAAGGCATCTCAAATTTCAACGATCTGCTTTCGGTGCTCGGGTTCTATGCCGTCAACAATGTCATCTATATGATGGTGCTTGGCAGTATTTATGCAATCGTCCTCTCTTCCAATATTCTGCTGAAGGAAGAATACAATAAAACCGCAGAGTACCTGCTGACCCGTCCCCTTACCCGCAGTGAGATCTTCTTCAGCAAGTTTTCCGTTCTGTTGGTTAATGTGTTTATATTGAACGCGGTTACTACCCTTGCGGGATTGATCTCCATTGAACTGGTAAAGAACAATCCATTCAGCCTGAAGGCATTTTTTATTCTGTCGCTTTTTACCTTTCTGCTGAATTTTCTGTTTGGTGCAGCCGGGCTGTTTTTGTCGACGATCGTCAAAAGACCAAAGCCTGTCACCATTTTCTCCATCGGACTTGTATTGATCCTGTATTTTGTTTATACGATCTCAAAGATCACCGACAGCGTTTCAAACATCGGCTATCTGAGTCCTTTCAAATTCGTCAATCTGGATGTTACTAATCCTTCTTACGGGGTTGACCTTTTGAACCTTCTCTATTTCACAGGCATATCGCTGTTGCTTATATTCCTGTCATACAGGCTCTATCTGCGCCGGGATATATATACGTAAATTACCTTCAACCTCAACTTGCGATTGCCAGTCAAGCTTGTGTTGAACAAAATACCGGGATCACAGGTTAACCTGAAGTAATTCAGACGATTTTCCTCAGGAGCTACAAATATTTTCCAGTGAAGCAGTCATGTTTTATATTCACCCTGTTTCTGAACCTTGCTATCTCATCGTGCCTGGATGGAAATTGCCCCTGGAAATCTGAACCATCCTGGTTTGATTTTCTGCAAACTGATACACTGAAGGAGAACAAAGGTCTTTTTAATGGAAGAGTATGGAAAAATATGTATTTCAGGGTAATTGAAAGTCCTTTTCTATTCTCAATGGAACATTTGCCGGGATCTGTTACAATGAACGGAAAAACATTTGATAATATAAAAATCAGGTATGATATTTATAACGATGAGCTCCTTACTCCGTTCAGCTCCGCCGGAATCCTGCAACTTAATAAGGAAATGGTGGATAGTTTTTCCATCCTCTTTCAAAATAACAGGTATCGTTTTATCAGGCTACCGGAGGACAGCTTAATTGGTTTGAAAGGGTTTGTTAATGTTGTTTATAAAGGCAAAACTGCGCTTTATATCAAATACATTAAAAAGATCGAATATCTGGCAGTGGAAGGTAAATATGATAAGTTTTATCAGGTAAGCAGGATCTATCTGGTTAAGGACAACATTGTCAGTCTGATTAACAGTAAGAG
>CAZKMH010000371.1:0-1534 GCA_964553395.1 uncultured Rikenellaceae bacterium
AGCCATTTTATGATAGGCAGGTAGGAATCTGTCTTCAAGCGAAAGCTGATAGATCACTCCGGTTTTATTTATCACATCGCAGAGTAAGCGGCCTTCCGCAATGGTCAATGTCGGTTTTTCGGAACAAACATGCTTCCCCTTAAGGGCTGCCATTATTGAAATGGGTACATGCCAGTGATCAGGGGTGGAAATCTGAACGGCATCTATGGACCTCTCTTCCAGAAGTTCCCTGAAATCCTGAAAAACTTTACAATCTTTTGTTTTGTAGGTATTATTGACCAGATTCTGTGCACTTATCGCTCTTTCCATACTTACATCGCAAACGGCAACAACCCGGCACAATTCAGGATATTTCAGATAATGCTTCAAATTCCTGTCAACACCGTGTGAACCGGTTCCGATCATCCCGATGTTTATGAGTTCATTAGGATGCTTTCCACCACAGCATACAGCAAAAGGCAGCACTGATGCTCCGGCTATCGCGATGCCTGAATTCCTAAGAAAAATTCTTCTTTCCATATTAATTTCATTCTTTTAATCCTATAGTTGAGCAGAATTGGCATCAGCCGGTATTGTGGCATCTGTTTCTTTCAGCCACAGCAGAAGTTCATCGAGCAGTTCATCACGTTTTTCAATTTCAATATTGGAGAGATTTTTCTGCTCACCAATGTCGGTTTTAAGGTTATACAGTTCAACCGCATTATTTTCGGATATTTTACCGCGACCTCCGTCAAGCACCCACTCTTCATGGAACATCAGCATTTTCCAGTCGCCTTTCCGGATAACACTTACCGGCCGGGTACGGAAAAGAGTGTCGCGTGAGTCTTCTTTTAAACCTGCATAAGATTCAAGGTAAGCGGGGAAATGCCAGAATAACTTGTCCCTGTTAATTGATTTTTCACCCTTGAGTAATGGCAAAACGCT
The DNA here is from genome assembly GCA_964553395.1 of uncultured Rikenellaceae bacterium. Lineage (GTDB taxonomy): Bacteria > Bacteroidota > Bacteroidia > Bacteroidales > VadinHA17 > LD21. Next base: position 925 of record CAZKMH010000371.1, read on the forward strand.
TGCACCATCGAGGATGTAATTCTCCGGTTTTTCAAGTCCGGCTATTTCCAGAAATGTAGGATAAAAATCCGTGCTGATCACCGGTACATCGCAAACGGATCCCGATTTTATTTTGCCCGGCCAGTAAACGAACATAGGTTCGCGGATGCCTCCTTCATAGTACATTCCCTTACCGCCACGCAGAGGTTTCTGGCATGTTTGTGAACCATGTCCGCCATTATCAGAGAAGAAAACCAGGATTGTATTCTCACTCAGTCCAAGCTCTTCAAGTGTCCCGTTCACAGCTGCCACACTCTCATCAACACTCTGGATCATAGCCGCATAGGCCGGATTTTTATGACAATCTCTTCCGGGTTTTTGCCTGTATTTGTCTGTGATCTCCGTTTTTGCCTGAATAGGTGTATGAACAGCATGATGAAAAAGGCACAGAAAGAATGGCTTTTTTGTTATCCGGGGATTATTTTCGTTAATGAATTTTATTGATTCACTGGTCAGCCGGTCTGCCAGGTATTCACCATCGGGTTTTAAATGGCCGTTTTTATATCCAAGATCACCCCGGTCAAATCCAATGTCAAAGCCATGATCCCGGGAGTTGTGACCTATGTGCCAT
>CAZKMH010000371.1:1544-4289 GCA_964553395.1 uncultured Rikenellaceae bacterium
TTTCTTTAATGCTTCATTAACAGTGACCTTGTTCAGGGAAACTTCTTCAGTATTTTTCACCGGGATCAATCTTCTGTCTTTTGCTTCTCCCCTGTCGGAGTTCCCCACAGTGTACAAACCATGACGGGGTGTATACTGTCCCGTGAGCAAACAGGCACGTGTGGGAGCGCTGTTGGCAGCATTGGCATAAGCCTGTGTAAAGATCATGCCGGCTGCGGCAAGCCGGTCGATATTCGGTGTTTCGTAATATTCCGAGCCCATATATCCGAGATCTTTCCACCCCATGTCGTCGATCAGGATGAAAACTATATTGGGCCTGGTCTCCGGCTTTTTTATACAGGAATATCCTAATCCCGCTAAACAAGCACAGGCCATCAATGTCAGTGATTCCTTCATTATTTCCGGTTGTATGATTAATTACTTTTGCCAACTGCCAACTGCCTATTGCCAACTGCCAACTGCCAACTGCCTATTGCCAACTGCCAACTGTCTACTGCCTATTGCCTACTGCCTACTGCCAATTGCCAACTGCCTACTTCTGCCCGGAAAGCTTCCCGAACAGGTCCCTGAATATAGCATCCCTGTTAAGAGAGGTGGCCATTCTGATGAAGTGCCGGGTGTGGTCTATGCTGTAGGTAACCTGATCTGTCATTACGGGGCTGTGCTCAAGGTTGGTAGGTAACCACGATGAATTGACAAGCCATGCAACAGCCGTAACATCCCAGATCACCTTCGACCAGGTGTCGTGTCCCCCGCTGAATTCAATCGTAGTATTGAGCAGATAATCAGACAGCTTGTTCTTCCCCTGCAGATAATATTTCAGCTCGGGAATGGTCGTGTGAAAATGTGAGACTACATTTGCGCATGGCATTATCACCAGGGGCACACCTGAGTTGAGCACTACCCTGGCAGCCAGCACATCCTGCATCAGGTTAAACTCTTTCTGATGAGGCCAGTAAAGACTATTTCCGCCAAGCCAGACAATCACGATATTCTCAATTATTTTTGGCTCGATTAAAAGAGCCGAAGAAATATTGGTTATACAGCCCACCGTTACGACATAAAGCGGATTTTCCGGTGAAGATGCCATCGCCTTTTTAACAAGGTCGAGTGCAGCATCACTGCGAACCGGTCGTGATATATCCTCAAGGTATCTGTCTGATCCGCGGAAGGCGAATCCTTCAGGAGATTTGCCGAGCATCTTAAGAAGCCTCAGAATCTCCTGATAGCTCTTCTCCATCCCATCGCCGGCACTTGTGGAGCGGCTATTAAAATAGGGAGCCGCATAGACCGCTTCCATCTGCAGTTTTTCTTTTGAAAGGAAGGCATAGCATAATGCAAACTGGTCATCAATCTCGTTGTAAGTGTCTGTGTCAAGCACCATCCTGACTTTCCCTTTGGGGGGTTCCAGCCTTTTCAACCGGAACGATTCATCGAGCTTTGGAAAATTCTGGGCGTTTGAAACCGGGAATATGAACAGAATGATACAGATGATTAGAAAGAATCTTGTTTTCATGATAATTTATGATTAGTACTTTTAAACTGATTTTCATTTTACAGTTTTCAGCTTATATAAATAAAGTTGACTGGGTTCAGGCCAGGGCTCTGGACGTGCCCTGTCACGATTTGCTGAAAGCGTCTCCCACTTAAGGACATACCTTACTCCATCTTCAGCAGGTTTTCCAATATCACCGGCTGTTCTGATCTCCAGGCCGGGAAATGTTCCTTCTTTTTCAATAACTGAGGTAAAAGAGTTTGGTTTCCTTACAGTTCCGCATATTTCAAATTTATCATTCAACAACAGAGTACCGCTACCGTATTTGATATGCCAGTAAGACAGCTCAAAGTAACCATCATTCCTCTTTTTAAAATCATTCAGCCTTACCTCGACATTAATACTCCCTCCCCCTGAAAATTCCCACCGGTAATCCCAGTCAGTTACCTTTATCGAAACCCACATCTCATCAACTATTCTGGCTACATAAAACTGAAGGTTACCGTTCAGATCATATTTGTGGTATGCAAAATAAGGATTGTTCTTTTCATCAAAACAAAGTTTTGCAGCCAGGTTGATGATACCGCCTTTAACTGGTATCGGATCTACAATGATCGATTTATCATCAATAGTTGCGGGAAGCGTAACAGGTTTTCCATCAGCGTTATACCAGTTTTTCAAATCAGGACTCTTCATATATGAAAGGTCATGGTTGGTCGCACAGTCGGGAGTATCGCGCCAGACCCAATAAACATGATACCATCCGTCAGCCATCAAAACCGGTTCCGACTGGTAGGCGTTCATCAATCCCTTGCCGTCGGTCAGAGGAGTATCAAGCAGACGTGACCATTGTTTCGTTTCGCAGGAGTAGATATTGTAGATCTCATTGCCGCTGCCGCTGGCGCCGTCACGGTAATGAAAAAGCAACTCTCCCTCCCTGGTTTTTGTAAATCTCGGATATGTGCAGCGATCCTCATTTGCTCCCGTCATGGACCAGACCTGCTCTAAGGTGAAAATGTCCTCCGGCACTCTGCTTTTGAAATATGTAAGCGGATGAACATGCATATTTCCCGATAAATGAATGAAACCATCCTTATCAATTGCTATTGTCACTGAATTGTGACTGTCCCATCCCAGGACTGTACTCGTACCTTTTGATGTTTCACGGAAAGTCGGGGTCATTTCGTGAAGGGTGTAACTTTCATCACTCAGGTTCCTCTGCCCTACCACCATATGCCGCTCCGCGTTGT
>CAZKMH010000372.1:0-4286 GCA_964553395.1 uncultured Rikenellaceae bacterium
TTTTCGCACCTGGGTGGAACAATACACTGTTAAAAATGACGGGAGTGTTGATATCATATCTCCCAATGGCGGAATAGATGGATTTGAACAGCGGGTTCCTGACGGGGAAATATTTAAATCATATTTTGTCCCCAAGATGTGCAACCACTGTTCCAAGTCTCCATGCATTCAGGTGTGCCCTGTAGGAGCTACCTTCGACAGTCCTGAAGGGGTTGTACTGATTGATGAAAAATATTGTATCGGTTGCCGCTATTGTGTTCAGGCCTGTCCGTATGGATGCAGGTTTATTCATCCTGAAAAAAAGGTAGCCAGTAAATGTACCCTGTGTTATCACAGATTGAAAAAGAACCTCGATCCTGTATGCATAGAAGTCTGTCCCACCGGGGCAAGAATGTACGGTAATCTCAGAGACCCAAACAGTAAGTTGGTTAAGTTTCTGAAAGAACATACCACCCAGGTGCTCAGGCCACACCTGAATACCGGGTCAAAACTTTATTATAACGCACTTAGAATGGAGGTAAAATAAAATGGACCCGCACACTCTGCATCTGTATGAAATGCTTTCAAAAGCCCAGGGTTACATTTTCCCTAATGAACTGGATCTTCAATGGGGGATTCTGATAGTCGTCTATCCGTTTATAACCGGACTGGTTGCAGGAGCTTTCATCCTTGCCTCTCTTGAAAGAGTTTTCAATGTACGGGAATTGAAACCTACCTACCAGATTGCCCTGCTTACAGCACTTTCGTTTCTTCTCGTGGCGACGATGCCATTAATAAGTCATCTGTCGCAACCACAAAGGGCCTATGAAATAATGATAACTCCTCATTCTTCATCAGCTATGGCAATCTTTGGATTTGTTTACCTGTGGTATCTTATGGTGGTTCTGCTACTCGAAATCTGGTTCGACTACCGGGAGAGCATGGTAGTATGGTCAAAAGAAAAGAAAGGTATAATGAAATGGGTATACAGGATACTTACGCTGGGGCTAAGCGATATATCTCATGAAACGGTAAGATGGGATAAGAAGCTCGGATATCTGGTAACAATTATAGGGATTCCCTCTGCGTTTATTTTGCATGGTTATGTGGGATTTATTTTTGGTTCAATAAAAGCGAACCCATGGTGGTCAACCCCCCTTATGCCTATTATATTCCTGTTTTCAGCAATGGTTTCAGGAATAGCCCTGGTAATGTTTATCTATATGGCTGTTTCCCATTTCAGGAAACAACCAGTTGAACTAAAAGTTCTGGATACAATTGGCAGATATCTTTTCTTTATCCTTATTCTTGATTTTACTCTTGAAGGCCTGGATCAAATACACAGAATTTACGAATCTGACGAGTCGTTTGAAATTATCAAACTTCTTGTTGCGGGAAAGCTATACCTGACTCTTTTTATCAGTCAGGGTCTTTTCGGGACAATTATCCCTTTGATAATTCTGGCATTCCTTCAGTTCTATAAGCGTGCCATATCAATTCGTAAGACCTTATACCTTTTAGTCAGCATACTTGCTCTTATTGGTGTTTATTCGATGAGGTGGAATGTTGTAATAGGTGGCCAGCTGTTCTCCAAAAGCTATTCAGGATTTACCAGCTTCAAACTGGGATTGATCGGCCTTGATGGAACACTTATGGCTGCGTTCTGGTTATTACTGCCGTTTGGTATACTCGGTTTTCTGTTATGGCTTCTGCCTCCATGGAAAATGGTGGAAGGGAAGGAATAGAATTTTCATGTCATACCAGCGATCAGGTTAGTGACACTTTTTGGGTTTCCTCTAATTCTACAATTTTATGGTACGGCAGGATATAAAATCGGAAAATTTTGAGGACCGGTTTAAATCGATTGAACTGCGCCTGACAAATCTTGAATCGGAACTGGCACGTAATAAACTTCGTCAACCCCTGGCTGAGGCAGAAGAATATCAAACTGATGAGTCATTATTATCAGAGGCAATTATTGATGAGGAAAAAGGACTTGAATCAAAGATAGGAAGTGTCGGACTGGCCTGGCTTGGAAATTTTGTCCTTCTCTTTGCGATAGTATTCTTTACAGGATATATTATGACGCAGGGACATAGTCTTTTATCTGTGGTTATCGGAGTTTTCGTTGTTGGAATAATATTCTGGATTTCAAATTATCTGAAAAACAAAAATTCAAGCCTTTCGTTTATGTTAAAAATAAATGGCCACCTTATTCTGTTTTATGAAGCTTTCAGGATGCACTTCTTTTCTGTGCATCCCTTGATTTCAGGTAAGATTATTGTACTTGCCATACTTCTGCTTATTATTGCATTTCAGATATATTCAGCTTTAAAAGACCGATCTCAGACTTTCGGTTTCCTTGCAGTAATCTCAGCCCTTTTCACTGCAGTTCTGAGCGATACAACGCATATAATGCTTCCTTTAATAACTGCTACAGCGATCGGAGCTGTTTACTTCTTCTATAAGCATAACTGGCAATTTCTTCTAATATCTGCAATCATGCTTGTTTATGTCGCTTTTTTTATGTGGCTTTTCGGAAATCCAATAATGGATCATCCTCTGCAAATGCTTACTGATCATCAGTATGGGTACCTTTATCTTTTTGTACTTGGAGGATGTTTTTCCCTTATGCCCTTATTGCGTAAAAATGATGAAAACACTGATGATTTATTAATAGGTGCGACAATACTGAATGGGATTTTTTTCACTTTGCTTCTGACTTTAATTTCGACAAAATTTTTCAGTGATGGTTATGTAGTTATGTTTTCGGCAGTTACAGTCTGCTGTCTTATTTATTCAGTAGTTTTAAAATATATATCCGATTGGAAATTCGCATCTGCTTTCTTTGCACTGTATGGATTCCTGGCTATGAGTATTTCGCTTTATGGAATGGTTGGCCTGCCTAAAGTATATTTGCTTCTATCCGTTCAAAGCCTGATTGTTGTTTCAATGGCATTATGGTTTCGTAACCGGTTAATCATTATCATGAACAGTCTGCTATTCCTGGCGATTCTCCTGGTTTATCTGTTTCTTGCAAAACCTGTCGATGGAGTTAACTTTTCCTTCGCTCTTGTGCCTCTGGTTTCTGCAAGAATCATAAACTGGCAGAAAACGCGTCTGAATATTAAAACAGATTTTTTAAGGAATCTTTACCTTATTGAAGGATTTTTCATGGTATTGTATGCTTTGTATCATGGACTGCCCAAACAATTTGTGACTCTTTCATGGACAGTGGCGGCACTATTATATTTCTTACTAAGTTTTTTGCTAAAGAATAAAAAATACAGATATATGGCGCTCGGGACAATGATCTGCGCTGCAATTTACCTTTTCATTATCGACCTGGCTAATATTGAGATAATCTACAGAGTTTTAGCCTTATTGTTCCTTGCAGTAGTTTCAATAGGAATATCAATTTATTACAGCAATCGGATTAAAAGATCTGCACATTAAGGTATGGTGAAAATTTCATTGAGTTTAAGAAATTAATATTGGGAATTAAGGTATGATTGTTTTAAGGAATGATTTTAAATCAGGATAGTTTTCAATACTTCGATAAACTTCGCATTCCCTGCAATTAGTATTCTTACAGAGTGTTCCTTTTTCAGAAGCTTCCCAGCAGGGGAAAGTTTCACTAATGTAAGCCTGACATTTTGCTCGTTCCTCAGTGGAGCATTGCCTTATTGCCCAGCAGGGAATAAGAGCCAGTAAAGACCTTATGCCTGCAATGTTAAGACCATATTCCTCCAATAATTTATGAATATATTTTAGTCTCAGGATATCCACCCGCGAAAATAAATTTCGGCTTGATTCTTTTTTGAAAGGAACCAATAATCCCTTGTCAATGTATTGCCTTATTGAATGAACAGGGATTCCTGAAAGATCCGATGTAACACTTAAAGTATAAACCGGAGTTGTGCTTGCAACTGAGTTACTTTCCATGATTATATCAAAGGTAGTAAAAATCTTAAGAATTACCCACCTGGGCTCCAACTGGTGATCCCCTTATTAATATTTCTTAACAGTTCATCTTAGTTTTACCTGCATAATGACAGGGTTATGGTCTGAATTTGTAAAACCAAGGTGATGGCATTTTACTGAAACAGATTCTATATTAGGTGAAATGAGGAAGAAATCGCAAACACTGGTGGGTGTGGATGCTGGGTCATATGCTGCAAGGAGGGTTCGGAATGAAGGTGTTGCAGGATCATAAATCCATTTCCATTCTCCCGGCAAATAATCTGATTCTATGCCCATGAGATAAAAATTTCCAACCTTACCAGTGAATACCTTATTCAGGGAAA
>CAZKMH010000373.1:0-4278 GCA_964553395.1 uncultured Rikenellaceae bacterium
GCTTGAATTCCTGGGTTGTTCGGATTCCACTTTTCAGTTTCTGCCTGGTTTTGTGACTGATTTGTTCCTGATCTTCACAAAGAAATTCGGAAGGAGCTTTCTCAATAATTTCCTCAATACTGTATCCCAGCATGTCTGCCATTCTTTGATTAACCAGGATGGTTTTTCGATTACTATCTGTAATCCAAATGCCCTCGTTCGCAATTTCAAAAATATGTCGGTACTTTTCCTCACTTTGACGCAGCTTCTCCTCAACCTTTCTGCGTTCAGTCACATCCTGTCCATACAGGTTGATATAGCGTTCATTAACTATCGGGACAAAGTGGAATGAGAAAATCTTTTCATCGCATTCAATTTCAATTGTTCTGGTTAATTCACGGGAGAACGCATCTTTGACTATTAATTTAATCTCTTCAGGGGCGGTACTGCCAACAACTGTGTTCCATTTCCGAATTATCTGCCGGCCGGCTTTATTTACGTACAAAACAATAGCCTCCTGACTCAGCCGTAAAACCGGATTAGGATTTTCGGAGGGGAATTTCGCCATGCTGTAAATTTCCTTTTCGCTCAGTTTATGATCGGTCAGGTTACTTTCGACTGCTTTTATCGATTTTGGAGAAATTTTATGTTGAGGTCGCGATGCTTTTTGCTTCATTTCAGGAATCATATAATTTAATCAGTCCTTTCATATGTAAATCTGTAATATTAACAATAAAGGCTGAAATATCAGGGTGAAGATGATAAAAGCATCTTACATAAAGGAAAACCATTATTGCTGACAGTCTGGTAATAAAGTTAATTAATGTTAACCAGTGAAAACAGATGGGAACCGATCCATCTACATTAACCAGGTCCCCCTTTTAAATTCACTTGTGATATTTCTTCAGGAGTTTTACAATGAAGTCATGTATTTCAAATACAATTGCGGAAAGGTTCTTTTTATGCAAATCATACTCGAGTCTTTTTAGTATCTGCAGCTTCTCATGATTTTTCACAGGACTTATTCTCCTCAATGATCCTTCCTTGAAGTTCGCAGGTATGCCATATATTATTGGTAATTCATTGTATATGAAATCCATATATTCTTTAAACATTTCTTTTCGATTCTTAAACAGACTTAATTTCTTTAAAGCGATATCCATAAAATCATCCTCATCAGGCGGCATATTAATACTAACATTTCTGTCGTCACGATAAGGTGAAAACTGAATATTCTTTCTGTAATAAAATCCTGTTAAATATGGGAATCCGGATAAATCACGTAAGATATCAAGGGCATGGGCTTCTAATGTAAAAATTAAATAAGCCTCATAATTGGGGTTTTCATCCTTTGCACAAATTCCGATTGATCTGTCTTTGATCTGAATTAAATCCGATAAATAACCTGTCCCGGAGGTAGCTTTGGGAAGAAATAAACTGGCTTTAGTAAGAGCTTTAAGTGCTTTACTATTTTCTTTCTGCCTGAAATAGGCATCACTTTCATTAAGTGCTGCCTTAAATAACGGATTCATATATATACCAGTTAATATCAGAAAGTAATCCATTTATAGCTGCAACCCTTACTACCAGCGTATTTCAGCGTACTAAAATATGGAGTTCATCCAGTCCCTGCCTTTTTAATTTTTAATTAAATATTATCGTTTTACTCCTTGCCGGAACAGCAGAATTCATCTCAAAATATTCTATCAAAAAGGAACCCTTTTCAAAAAGAATTCTTAAATCACATAAACTGTTTGATTCTATTGCAGTAAATGTCTGAGTATAATTTATATTATCAAAAGTGGAAATTGACCAGTTAATATTTGAATCATGGTTATAGCCCCATACGGGTACAGGAACCGGGGTAATCGTATCATTTGGAGTGGTTGTATTTTTCCCGGGAACCAGAGAGGTTATTTTGATTTTTAAAGCCATACCATAGTTTAAAAATGCTGAAAGACTGTGAGAAATATCAAATCCGCCTTTATATGTCGTTTTTGTTAATGACAGGATATTGTCTCCATACGCACATGTATCAGGATAAGTTATGGTAGATTGTGTGATCTCAAATCCTGAATTTGAAATAAAATTCGAAATATATTTTCCAAAATCAGGAACACTTACGTTTGCTCCCAGATCCTGATACAGGCTGGTTAAATTGCTTCTGATTAAGACAGTATCAAGAAGAATTGCATGGTCAATTAAAGCAGAACCCAGGGTGCCATTATTTAAAACACCATCTTCTTTTATATCATTACTGATATTTGCCAATAGTGCTGTTAATGCACCTTCCAGGCGATATCCCTGCAATATTGAGGATACTGCCAGTAAAATTCCATTATCATCACCACTTTCTGAAATATTTAAGTTTTCAGAAGCCTTTATGTCATTTTCCTCAATATTGAAAATAGCCAGTACTTCTCTTTGTGCCTGGATTTTTGAATCTGTAAAAGACATACCATTATTCATTAAATGTTCAACCCGAGACCTCTCCAGCTGCGTTAAAATGTTGACATTTATATTATCTTTTTCCCTGATATCCGAGAGTGCATATAAAGTGATCTGTGATGCAGATTGTTGTCCTGTAATTTCGTTATAGTAGAATCCATCGGCTCTTAAGCTGACATAATTTGAGCTTAAAGAAAGATTATTCAACTGAAATGTTCCTTTATTATCATTAATCTGAGCGTTATATGATTTACCTGTGGGCGACATATCCGATTGTAAATCATAAACAGTAACGGAACTTCCATTAATAAACGGACCTTTCTGGGCATATCCGGTGATATTCAGGTTTTTTAGTGAACTATCATCCTTCTTGCAGTTAGCAAGAAATATAATCATCATAATCATGATAATTAACGACAGAAATCCATTAAGCTTTTGCATAATAATTATTTATTAATATCCTGATGACTATGCCGGGACAAACCTGATCATGGGTGAATTTATCGATAATTATAAATTCAGATATTAAAATTATACTTTTTTCCGATATTGTTGTCGCCAGGGCTTAATTGTTCGTGTCAGCCCCGGACAACTTATATAAAAAGGTAAAGTTACACCATTTGAAAACCGGAGTCAATTTATTTTGTTGAAAGTATCAGGAGGGTGTGATTTCAGACGGATCGAATTTAGGATACGAAATAAACAGAAATCCTTTTTTATTGATGTTGTTTCGTACTAAATTTGAGAGCAAATCAATCAGAGACATGTATAAAAATGAGCGAACTTATTGATAATTCAAAATACAGGAAGGGTAAGCTGAAAGAGCTTATCCTGAAACTTCATGGGGGTGAGGACCCCAAAAAAGTAAGGGAAGAGCTTATCAGCACCCTTCAGCAGATACCCTATGGGGAAGTTGTCGAGGTAGAACAGGAACTGATCTCGGAAGGATTGCCTGAAACCGAGGTACTGAAACTGTGTGACGTTCATGGCGAGGTTCTGGAGGGACATATCGACCAGAGTGGTGCAAGGGTTGTGCCCGAAGGTCATCCTGTCGATGTTTTTACGAAGGAGAACAGGGAACTGCTTAAAGTGACAGATAAAGCCCAAATGCTGATTGGCACACTCAATTCAGTCAATGAGGAGGATTTTAAAGAGTACGCACTCAAAATCCTTTCATGCTTCAACGACCTGATGGATGTAGACAAGCATTATAAGCGGAAGGAATACCTGGTATTTCCGTTTCTTGAAAAATATGAGGTTACCGGGCCGCCAAAAGTAATGTGGGGGAAGCATGATGAGATCCGCGAGCAGCTTAAAGGCTGTATTGAAATACTCAGAAATGCTGAATTGACGAAATCTGATCTTGAAGAAGCAGATGAAATCCTATTTGCACCTGTTTTAAAAGCACTTGCTGACATGACAAAAAAGGAGGAGGAGATCCTGTTCCCGATGTGCATGGACAAGCTTACAACAGACGACTGGTGGCAGATACACAGGCAGACACTTGACTTCGGATTCACGCTTTATGACCCGGAGGTCGAATGGAAACCGCAGGGTATAAGAGAGGATAGCCCTGAATTGGCAGGAGTATTATCCGGTAGCCAGACCGTTCAGCTGCCCTCAGGAAGCTTTACTGCCGGCGAAATCATGGCAATTTTGAATACTGTTCCGGTCGATATGACTTTTGTCGACAGGAATGACAAGGTTAAATATTTTACCCAGGGCATCGAACGCATATTTACGCGCAGCCGTTCAATAATTAACCGCGATGTAAGGCTCTGTCATCCCCCCGGAAGTGTGCACATCATTGAAAAAATCCTCGAAGATTTCAAATCCGGCAGAACATCCCGG
>CAZKMH010000374.1:0-4273 GCA_964553395.1 uncultured Rikenellaceae bacterium
GACTGATTCCGGAGGAAGAATATGACCTTATTGAAAAATATACAATGGAGATATTCCTGAGAGGCTCTGAAATTGCGGCTGCACATGGACTCATCCTTGTTGATACCAAGTATGAATTCGGGAAAAAGGATGGAAAGATATATCTCATTGATGAGATCAATACACCCGATTCATCCCGGTATTTTTATGCCGATCACTACCAGGAGAGATTTGACCAGGATCTTCCGCAGAAACAGCTTTCGAAAGAGTTTGTAAGGGAATGGCTCATGGAAAACGGATTCCAGGGCAGGGAGGGACAGAAAGTTCCTGAGATGACAGATGAATTTGTAAGTGAGATTTCAGAGAGGTACATTGAACTTTATGAAAAAATAACAGGCGACAAGTTTGTAAAGGCTGATATTAGCAATGTCGAAGAAAGAATTGAGTTGAACTGCAGGAAGTTCCTGTCAACATTGAAATAACATCATAATGAATTTTAAATTTCGTTTAATGCTTTTTCTGTCAGCAGCAGTTTTCCTGCTGGCGACCTCATACGAATCTGGTGCCCAGGTTGTGGTTGAGAGGTCAAATGATAAGGTAATCATTTCGGGCACTCCCTATTATATTCATTTCGTAAAGAAGGGTGAGACAGCTTACTCGATATCAAAAGCTTACAACATAACTGTTGAAGAGCTGAACAGGGAAAATCCTCCGGCGGTGTATGGACTGAAAGAAGGTCAGTCGCTCAGGTTGCCGGTGAGGGAGCTTTCAGAAGAACCTCCCGCACAATCAGTTCCGAAACCCAGACGTGATGAAGCCAGATATATTTATCACCGGCTTCAGCCGGGTCAGACGGTCTATTCCATATCAAAATTGTATGGCGTTTCGGAAAATGAAATTGTCGATGCTAATCCCGGGATCGATATTAAGAGGCTTCCGGTGAATGCTGAAATTGCAATTCCACGGAGAGAATTCATGACCGATAAGCAGGAATTTGCAGTTCAGGATGCGAAATATATTTTCCATAAGGTTGAACGGGGGGAATCCCTGGCATCAATAGCGGATAAGTACGGACTCACGCTCAGGGAACTGAGAAGGGAGAACAGGGATACACGTTTCCCCCAGATGGGAGATTATATAAGGATCCCCGTGGCAAAGCTGCCAGAACCTCCCCGGCAGGTCGAAGTCCCTGTAACCGATACCCTTGCAGTTGTACCCATGGATTCAGTCGTTGTGCTGCCCAGACCGGCCGGCTATACACCCGTAAGGGATCTTGAAGGCTCTTACGACGTCGCAGTTCTTCTTCCATTCTATCTTGATGAGAATGCCGACAGGATTGAGATGGATTCCTCGAAATTCGTCAGGGGGAAGAGAATTAATAAGCCGGTCAAACGCCCTGAAGAATGGATTTATCCGCGGAGCGTGGGATTCATTGAGATGTATCAGGGAATTCTGCTGGCAGTCGATACTCTGCGTTCCCTTGGCCTTAATGTTAATTTGTATACATTTGATATTCAAAATGATACACTCGAGTTGGACCGCATAATCAATCGTGGTGAGCTGGAAGGAATGGAACTTATAATCGGACCGGTATATTCAAATAATCTGGCAATTGTTACAGCGTATGCTTCAAAGCTGGGTATCCCGGTTGTTTCGCCTGTCCGGCTTTTTAATAATCTTGCTCTTGTAAATAATCCATTACTATTTATGGCGAATGCTTCGCTTGAAGTCGCCCAGAACACCATAGCCAAAAAAGTAAGTGAGTATTATGACAATAACTTTGTTTTCATCCATACTGATACTGCCGGAATTGATCAGGATGTAATCAGGTTCAGGGAAAAGATAATGACTGAACTCAGCAGCAGAATTCCATATGAGGAAATAAAGTTCAAGGAATTTCTTTTTTACAGCCGGTCAGCCTTTAACAATGATTCGATCCTCAGGCTGGGACATGCACTTACAGGTAATACGGGAAATGTGATAATCATTGCTTCCGAAGAGGATCCGGTGATCAGTGAAACACTGCAGGAGGTACATTCACTATCGAAAAAATATCCTATAAGAGTTTTTGGTTATCCTGCTATGCGCGGACTGGATAACCTTGAACCAAAATTTATTTTTGAGCTCGATCTTCTGATCTATTCACCTTACTGGATTGATTATACCAAACGGGATGTGGTGAAGTTCAACGACGACTTCAGACACAAATTTCTTACCGAACCTGCCGAAGTCAGTTATGCATGGATAGGTTACGATATTGCATATTATTTTTTAAGCGGTCTGGCTATTCATGGAAAGGAATTCATTGAGCATCCGGAGATCCATAATCCCGACCTGCTGCAGACTGAATTTGACTTCAGAAGGAAGAATTTATATGACGGATTTGAAAATCAGAAACTGTTCCCGGTAAAATATACTGTCGATTATGAAGTAAGGCTGATACCCTCAGAACTTCCGGCACAATAGTGATAGCTTTTCAGAAACAAAAGCGGGCGTCGTGAAAATCTATGTTAATAAAAATTAACAATCGGGAATAATTGGCCACTGTCAATTGTCCATAATACGTACGAAGAAGATGGAATCGTACAGGAAAGCCAACGAAAACGAACTGGTCAGCGCATCTCTGGAGGGCGATAAGCTTGCATTCGGGGAGATAGTGAACAGATACCGGAAGATGGTGGCGCGTACAGTAAAGGGTATGCTTGGCGATTCGGTCTTTGCGGAAGATATCGGGCAGGAGGTGTTTATAAGACTATATCACTCACTGGCCGAATTCAGGGGAGAGGCTAAACTGGCAACCTATATTCAGAAAATTGCTGTTAACCTTACCCTGAACGAGATAAAGAGGAGGAAACGGTCCTTTTCGATGTTTTCACAAAAGGGTGATGATGAGATCTATGAGTTTGATGTTGCGGATCATGACAATGAAGAAAGACGGGATGCTAAAGAGATGGTAACCAGTGCATTGATGAAGCTTGATCCCAAATTCCGGATAGTGGTGACCATGAGAATGCTGCAGGGTTACTCAACAAAAGAGACTGCTGACGCGCTGGAACTTCCGCAGGGAACGGTTCTCTCCCGACTTTCGCGGGCACAGAAGCAGTTAAAGGAAATATTGGAAAAGTTATAAAGATATGAAACGTTCAGAGGTCAAAAACCTGATTATCAGCTCGCTGGGTTCCAATTCGGATCCGCGGGAAGTCGCCGGGAAACTGGAGGATGCTGGTGTTACTTATGATTTCAGCGAGGGATTCACCAACAAGGTCATTGGTAAAATATCTTCTGCACGACTTGTTGTTAACCGTGAACTGGAATTTGTCAGAAATATGAGCTCAGCTTTCTATCGTATTGCCCTCACCGGAGTGGCCGCAATCGTCTTGCTGCTTATTTCGATCTACCTGATGGAGGGCTCTATCTCCCTGAATTCATTTCTGGGACTGGGTGATTTTTCAGATGAAAGCATCATATGCCTTCTGGGCGGTAATTAATTTCGACCCACATGAAAGCAAAACCAATTTTACTTGTTATTTTAACCCTGCTGATCGGATTTGTACTTGGCATGCTGACATCTGCACAGATCAGGCTGCATAAACTCAAACCGGTCCGGCTATACTTCTCAGAAGAGAGATTCAGGGAAGGTTTCTTTAAGACCATCCAGCCCGATGAGAAGCAGAAAGCTGAAATTCAGAAAATCCTTGATAAATATGCCAGGCTGAACGGTGATCTGCTGAATTCCTTCAGGAAAGAGTCGGAATCAAACATGAAAGAGATGAGGAGAGAGCTTGATTCCAAACTTACAAAGGAACAGCTTGCCAGACTTAAGGAAATGGATGAGCGTCGAGAGCAAATGATACGCGAAAGCAGAAGGAACCGTAGCGATTCAACAGGCCGCAGGGATTTCAGACGGGGAGACAGACATTATTATGATGAAAGACGCGGGCGGGAGGGAGCGAGGACTTATCCTTCGGATGACAGGCCACATTTTCAACCACCAGATTCAACGGCATTACCCGATAATAAATAAAAGGTAGTCGAGTAGGATAGGAAGATCATCGGAGTTAACGCCAAGGGATACAAGCAGATTCTGGTCTTCCGTAAAAATTGCCATGAATTTTTCCTTTGTAATTTCTCCGGTGACGATACTCTGCTTGTAGAGATCGATCGCCTCCTTCTTATTTCCCTTGCACAATGCGAGATGACCCATATTGATAAGATCATGGACATTTAGCTTACCGTCAGATAACCGTTCATAGTATTTGGAGGAATCATCAAATCTTCCCAGGGCAAAATAGCA
>CAZKMH010000375.1:0-4272 GCA_964553395.1 uncultured Rikenellaceae bacterium
TTCTTAATTCATACGAGATCTCCTTTGCGTAAAAAAATTGGTATTTTATTGTCACAAAATCCGGTTTCATAAGTCTTATCCATATAACAGGCTAACCACATCCGCATTTTATGTCATTCGACGATGTTTACCGGAAATACTACAAAGAGCTGAGGCGATTCGGCAGGCAGTTAAACATTTCAGCTGAAAAATGCGAGGATCTCACCCAGGAGACATTCATGAAGTTCTACGTCGGGATAAACAAAGGAGTGATCTTTAATAATCCCAGGGCGTGGTTATATAAGGTATATCTGAATCAGTTTAAAACCACCTGCAATTCAAGGGAGTACGATATCGGAAGCGAGGCAAACAGTATGAAAGCCGATAATCATTCGGAGGACGCGCTGGAAGAATATTCGAAAAAAGAAAAAAGAAGAATTGTATTTGAAATGCTTGACAGGCTGACCGATAAAGAGAAGGCAATTTTAATATTATATAATCATGGCCTGTCCTATGCTGAAATGGCAGAAGTACTTGAGATAAATCCAAATTCAGTAGGAACAACACTTGTCCGGGCGATAGAAAGACTGAAGGAAACACTTAAAATTCATTACAATGAAATGTTTGAGCAGAATTGAGATCCAGGAATTCCTGGATAAGGAGAGTGAACCATCCCTGATGGCAAGAATGTCAGACCATATAGAAAAATGTGAGAACTGTTCAATGTTATTCAGGCAGGCGGTGGCTGATAAGGCTTTGATTGGCAAAGTAATCGGAATGTCAGACACAACTGAAGATAGTATTCCGGTCCCTGAATTTGTGCTGCCGGTCTTAAATAAAAAGAGAATCACTTTTTACAAGGTCATCCCTTATCTGGTTGCTGCTTCAGTAATCGGGATTATTTTTTTATTCAGGTCCGATAAAACTCCGGTGTTGGAAAATATCCCCGAAGCGGAGATCCTTTTATATGAGTTTTACGATGGAAAAGATCTTAACCGGATGTGGCACGAAAAGTCGCAGATCATTATTCTTCAGGATGAAAAGGGAAATGTAATTCAATCAATTATAACCAATTAAACCATGTTAGCATGAAAAGAACAGGTTTGTTCATTTTAATTCTGACAATAACTTCGGGGATGGTTTTTTCCCAGAAACTTCTGGATATTTATAAAAACGGTCCGGTAAAGCTTGTTCCGGAAACTTCGTACGGATCTAAGAACAATTGGACAACTCTGTTCAATCTTTATTATGATACCATTAAAAAAGACGTAGCCGGCAGGTGGAATGATAAAAAGATCATAATTGCTCCTGATGGATCGGTGTTCATGAACCACATGAACAGGCACGAGATATGGAAATTCGGTCCGGACGGAACTTTCCTTAAAAAATTTGGAACAAAAGGAGGAAAGGCTAACCAGTTCCCTATGCTGCCAACAGTTCAGGGTGTCGTTGACGGCAAGTATGTATTTACCGATGATGTGAATGCAAGGTTGAAATTCTTTGATATGGATGGGAATTATTTCAAATCGATCACTCTCAAATACATGACCCGAAAATTTCAGCCAACTACAAATGGCGATATCCTGCTCACCGGCTGGGTTTTGTGGAGGACTCAGAAACCAGGGTTAAATACTCCCGGGTATAATAACAGGACTATTGTGGTCAGACTAAATCTTTACTCCGGAGAGGAAAAGATAATTTATTCGGCATTTGAAAATGAAATGACCAGATTAAAGGATTCCATTTATGATAATTCAACTGTCGGTTTGATCGGTGGTAAATATCTGCCTGGTTATATGACTTTAAAGAGACCTGAGATTGTTTTACTTACTGATGGCAGATTCATGATCCTTGATCAGGCATTCGGGAAAGTCGATATATATGATAAAACAGGGAAAAGATCAGGCGGATTCCAGCTCGACATTACACCTCTTAAAATTACTGAACAGGATGCTCTTGAGAATTATGAATCAGTAAGGCAAACGCTTCTGAAAAGCATAAAACTTGCTGAAGCGATGCCTGACACATCAGTGAAGAAGGTCAGCAAGGGTGAACGAGGCACAACACCAGGGACACTGATCAGTGCCTACCCGAATAAGTATGAAATAATCAGCAGGGCACAGGATGCCCTAACAAAAATTGAAAGGCTCAAAGATGTCAATTATTATTTCCCTCATCTTCCATATTTTTCAAATATCATCTCCGATGATGAGGGCAATCTTCTCGTTTTCGAATACACAAACAGGGATGAAAAGAACGGCAATATTTTCAATGTTATTGCATACGACAATAATGGACGGAAACTGGCACGAACCAGCTTCATATGTGAGGATTATGATCTCAGCTTCTCCGAAAGCACATTTGTGATCAGCAAGGGGTATGTTTATGCTGTCGCAAAACTCAAAAACACCACAGGAATGCCGCTGAGACTGGTAAAATTTAAGATTACAAACTAGTTATAATATTAACTTCTCTCTGGCTTTATAGGGTTATCTATCTTACCAGGTTAGGGGCCAGGGTATCCGGAAGCAGAAGTCTGCTTCCGGATTTTTCATTTGTTTTAAAATTCTTTTTGTTACACAGAGAAAGACAGGTGAAGCACAGAGGTCCACAGATGAATACCATGATGCTTATCCCTGACGCCAGATACCTGCAACCTGATACCTTTTTTCTATATTTGTCATAACTTTTAATCTATATGGCAACTGCATCCAGATACTCACGTCGCGGTGTTTCCTCCCAAAAAGAAGACGTTCATGCGGCTATAAAGAATATCGATAAAGGACTCTACCCGAAAGCTTTTTGTAAAATAGTCCCCGACCTGCTTGGTGGCAATCCCGAATATTGTGATATAATGCATGCTGATGGTGCCGGAACAAAATCATCTCTTGCATATGTCTACTGGAAAGAAACCGGTGATATGTCGGTGTGGAAGGGGATCGCCCGGGATTCAATTGTAATGAACCTGGATGACCTGCTATGTGTCGGGGTCTGTGACAATATACTGGTATCCTCTACAATCGGACGTAACAAAAACCTTATCCCGGGCGAGGTGATCTCGGCGATTATCAATGGCTCTGAAGAGGTTATTGCTGAATTAAGGGAACTGGGAATCGGGATCTGGTCAACAGGTGGCGAAACAGCTGATCTGGGTGATCTGATACGGACAATCGTTGTGGATTCAACTGTAATAACAAGGATGAAGAGATCAGATGTGATCTCAAACCATAATATCAGATCAGGTGATGTAATTGTCGGTTTAGCATCATCCGGACAAACAACCTACGAAAAGGAGTACAACAGCGGTATGGGCAGTAACGGGCTCACCTCCGCACGTCATGATGTTTTCGGGCCATATCTGGCGGCAAAATACCCTGAGAGCTTTGACTCATCGCTGCCTTATGACCTCTTTTATACGGGAAGATTAAAGTTAACAGATCCAGTCGTTGGATTAAATCTGGATGCCGGTAAAATGGTTCTTTCACCAACCCGCACGTATGCTCCGGTAATTAAAAAGATCCTCGGGATCATGCGTCCGGAAATACATGGAATGGTTCACTGTACGGGCGGAGGGCAAACAAAAATTTTACATTTTGCTGATAATCTTCATGTTATAAAAGACAACCTGTTTCCATTGCCTCCTCTCTTCCGGATCATTCATGAACAGTCAGATACCGGCTGGAAAGAAATGTACCAGATATTCAACATGGGACACAGGTTTGAGATCTATACTGATCAACATAATGCTGAAGAAATAATCAGCATCGCAGCAGGTTTCAATCTTGAGGCAAGAATCATCGGCCATTGCGAACCCTCAGCTAAAACGAAACTTACAATAATTTCTGAATTCGGGCAATTTGTGTACCTGTGATCTTTTTTAGTTCCACAGGGTTTTCGTTTCCCTTTCTCCCTTTCTCCCTCTCTCCCTCTCGCCCTCTCCCCATCCTTCTTCAACCTCCCGCCATTATACCATTGTACCATTGCGCCTTTTTTATTAACTTCGCACCCTGAAATTCAATTCGATTATGGCAAACAACATGATACTTGAGAGGCTGGAGGGTGTTAAGCAACGTTTTGTTGAGGTGGGTGATCTGTTAACCCGGCAGGAAGTACTCTCTGATATGGAGAGGTATGTCGGATTGAATAAGGAATATAAAAGTCTTCAGCCGATTATTGAAGCTTACGAAAGGTATAAGCTCGCCCTTTCAAACATTTCAAGCACAAAGGAATTGCTGTCAACCGAGAAGGATGAAGAAATGAGGGAGATGGCCAAGAGTGAGCTGGAAAAGCTTA
>CAZKMH010000376.1:0-4264 GCA_964553395.1 uncultured Rikenellaceae bacterium
TTGTTCTTTTTTCAATATATATTCGGCTGCTTCTCTAAACTGCGGTTTTGCAGGTTTTGTATAATAGCCATTCTTAACAACTAGATGAAATAAGGAAATTAAAATCAGTAAAATGAGGAATAGTCTTTTAAATAATAAGTTGAACGGAAGCTGAACTATAGAATGTGAGATAAGCAAGTATGCTGCCGGTAAAGAAATAATAAGATTTCTTTCAGTAAGTACCGGCAGAAATATCACAGAGACTAAATAAGAAATTATAAACGGGGCAATAAGCCACGATATAAGTACCAGCCTAGGAAGATTAAATTCGCTGCTTATGGAGTATCTGTATTTTCTTTCATAGATAATTTTTATTAAAAGAAAAAAATATAAACCCAGGGCAAGAAAAAGAAACCAATACGAGTTATTGAAAAAAAACAGGAATACTTTTACGAAGTAAAAAGGAGTTGGGGTTTTTATGAATGTCTTAAAGGATGGATTAAAGTCTATCAGCAAAGGCGGAATAAACGGCAGGAAAGTCAGAAAAATAATACCATGTGCAATAAAAAAATTTCTTAAAGGCTTTTTCTCAATTAATAAATAAAACAGCATTCCTGCGGCTGCCAGAAAAACCAGCAGCATTCCGAAATAATGCAGAGAAATAGTTATTATAGCAGAAAGAGCATATGCTCCAATTGAACAATAGGTTTTGAAGGATGCAGACGCAGGTTTAATCGTTAGATTTGCCCAGAAAAAAACAGTTATTATTGAGAAGAGAAGGAGAAATGAATATGAACGTGCTTCCTGGCTGTAATAAATAGGGCACCACGAAATTGCCGTAAGGGCAGCAGCAATTAATCCCTCTTTTGCGGAAAATAATTTTAATCCAATCAGGTACATCATATAGACTGACAGAATGCCCGCTGCGGCCGAAGGCAGCCTAAGCCAAAATTCGTTGTCGCCTAAATAGTGTATAACATAGAAAAGAATAATCTGAAAACCGGGAGGATTTACATCATGTTCCGCCTGGATTTTTACAACGTCTGAAACGCCGGATGCATTTTTGCTTAAATTCCAACTCGATAATTCATCGTTTCCTAATGATTGAAAGTCTAATTTATAAAAACGCAGAAAAGCACCGACTAGAATTATCACCAAAAGCCATATTAATTCTTTCTGCTTTTCTGAAAGTTTAGACATTCTATAAATTCTAAATAAACAACAGAATTTATTTATTGAATTCTTTTGATATTAGGCAGGAAAGAATTCTTTAATTTTGCTGCATACATATTCAATCTGTTCATCCTTTAATTCCGGATACATCGGAAGTGACAATCCGGTTTCGGCAAGCTGTTCAGTTACAGGGAAATCTCCTTTTTTATAATTAAGATCACGGAAACACGGCTGAACATGCAGAGGAATAGGATAATGCAGGCCTGTCGATATCCCATTATCGCCTAAATATTTTTGAAGTGCATCTCTTTTTTGATTGTCGTTCTGCTTATCACCGCTTCTCACCTGGATGACATAAAGATGATAAACATGCTTTGCATACGGCATTTCTACAGGGACTTTAATATTTTTCAAGTCTCTCAGAAGCTCACGATATTTTGCGGCAACTCTTCTTCTTCCATCAGTCCATTTATCCAGGTGTTTCAGTTTTACTCCCAAAACAGCTCCCTGAATTCCCTCCATACGATAGTTATGCCCGAAAATTTCATGGTTATATTTTTGTACCGCACCATGATCCCTGATCATTTTCACCTTTTGAGCAATTTCAGGATTATTTGTCGTAACCGCTCCACCTTCACCATAGGCTCCCAAATTTTTACCCGGATAATAACTGAAAGAAGCAGCTTCACTAAGTCCGCCTACTTTTTTCCCTTTATATTCAGCTAAATGGGACTGAGCGCAGTCTTCAACTAAATAAATATTATGTTTTCTTGCTATTTCATTTAACGGGTCCATATCTGCCGGCTGTCCGTACAGATGAACGGCAACGATTGCTTCAGTTTTCTTTGTAATTGCTTTTTCAACTTTAGAAGGATCTATATTATAGCTGCCGGGTTCGCAGTCAACAAAAACCGGTTTTGCACCGCAAAGAGTTGCACCCCAGGCTGTTGCAATAAAAGTATTTGCCGGTATGATAACTTCATCTCCAGGTTTTAAACCTAGAGCCCAAAGTACAAGGTGATTTGCATCTGTTCCGGAGCTTACACCGCAGCAATATTTTACATTATGCGCTTTTGCGAAATCGGATTCAAAATCGGCTACAGATTTACCAAGTATAAATGCAGCATTATCTATAACATTTTGAATTGCCGGATCTATTTCTTGTTTTATAGATTGGTACTGTACTTTTAGATCTAAAAATGGAACTTGCATAATTTCTTACCAGATGTTTTACATATGTTTTAATTTAATTTATTTACTTGTAATTATATCAACTATTTCAGAAACTAGATTATTTTGGAATTCAGGAACAGTCTTCTCATTCCTACTAATAGCGATGTTATTAAAATCTTCAGCTTTTTCGATAAACTTTAATTTCCCGATATTCTGCAGATATTCATCAAGATATGGTCTTCTGCCGGTAAATATGCTGTAAGCTTTTGTGCCTAAAAGCGCAGCTTCCCTGTTCATTGTACCTCCGCCTGATACTGAAATATCTGCGGCAAATAATAATTGAAGTCCATCCACCGCTTTTTCAAGAAAGCGGACATTCAGCCTCTTCTCAGCTTTACTTAAAATAAAGTTTCTTTCATTCTCCGTCCTATTTACAATCAGCACTATAGTATTTGCCTCACTTGAAAAATAATTTATTGCTTCAATGAGGAGTCTCTCACTCCTCTCGTCATGATAATTTCCAGTCAGGCTCGGAGGACGGATTACTACAAGTATATTGTCAGACGAGATATTTATCGATTCCCGGAAATTCAAATTCGGCTTAAAATCTTTTAAATATAATTCTTCTTTAAAACCGTTGTAACGGATTACTTTTTTTAAATTTATTCCGACGGACTGCAGTCTTTCATCAGGGATGAACTTAGGTATCAATAATATCTTAGAAAAGTAATTAAATAATTTTACTTCCGTATATTCATAATCGAGCATAAGAATAGAATTAATACCCATACGCCACGCTGCTAAAACCTGCGTCCTTGAACCGTGGCTGACAGCAATTAAATTCTCCCTGTTATTAAAAATCTTTTTCAATTGAGAAGATCTTTGAACCAGGTTAATTACTTTCTTAATTTTATTTTTCCCGGCATGTTCTCCGATCATCCGATGCGGTATTCCCCATAATTTTAGTAATTCTTCAGTCTGCGCAAATTTCCTGGATGTGATTGTATATTGAATTGATCTTTTATCAAATTCTTTAATTATAGGTTTAAAAAGTGGGACGTGCGGCGAGTTATCTAAATCTATCCATATATTTTTATTCATTAAAAATCAGGGAGAAAATTCAGTCGTAAATATAAGAAGTAATTCTTTTAGATAATTTAAATAAAAGCTGCAAAGCTAGTATTACCAGCAGATTCCTTCATAATTTTTTAGCTGCGTACCTTGTTCTGAAACTCTTACCAGATCAATAATATGAGTATTTGGTAAATCTTCGCGCAGCAAGTTATCCACTTCGCTTTCTTTATTTACAATTACCAGGACTTCCAAAGAATCGAGGAACTCATTTATATTTTCCACAAGCAACTTGTTTATATGAGGAAGTCTGCTGAAAATGTACTCCTTATTTTTTCCCATCAGCCGCGACAGATGAACATTTTTGTCATAAATTTTAATATCGTACCCTTTCCCAAGCAATCTCTCGGCAAGTTCTAAAGCAGGGCTGAACCTTAGGTCGTCGGTTCCGGCTTTAAAAGAGATCCCGTAAAAACCTATTTTCTTTTTATTCTTGCTCATTATAAGGTTAAGAGTATATTCAATATGAGACTGATTGCTGCTTTCTATAGATGACAACACCGGCAGCTTTACGTATTTATCGTGTGCAATTGAATTCAGCGCTCTCAAGTCTTTTGGCAGGCACGATCCGCCGTAGGCAAAACCAGGTTTAAAATAATACGGGGAAATATTTAAAATTTTATCTTTAACAAAAAGCTCCATCAGGTTTCTGCTGTCAACTCCTAATGCTTTACAAATTCTGCCGACTTCATTTGCAAAAACTACTTTTAATCCATGGAAGGAATTATTTACAAATTTAATCAGTTCAGCGCTGCCAATATCTGTAATGATAATTTCCCCTGCGATAGATCCATATACTTTTTTCATT
>CAZKMH010000377.1:0-4257 GCA_964553395.1 uncultured Rikenellaceae bacterium
GCATTTGTATGAAGGCTCTGTTTATGGCCAAATACGGCAGCCATTGCTTCGATGCACGTTCTGCCGATATTGTTGTATGGATCCTGTTCAGTAAGACTCCATCCTGATGTCTGGCAATGTGTCCTGAGAACCAGTGATTTCGGATTCTCAGGATTGAAACCTTTTACAATTTTAGCCCAAAGCATCCTTGCCGCCCTCATCTTAGCTATCTCCATAAAGTGGTTCATCCCGACACCCCAGAAAAACGAGATCCTTGGTGCAAAAGCATCAATATCCAGGCCTGCCCTTACTCCGGACCTGAGGTATTCCAGCCCGTCGGCCAGAGTATAAGCAAGCTCTATGTCGCAAGTTGCGCCAGCTTCCTGCATATGGTACCCGGAAATGCTGATTGAGTTGAATCTTGGCATTTTTGCCGCAGTAAAAGCAAGGATATCGGATACGATCTTCATTGAGAATTCAGGAGGATAGATATAGGTATTTCTTACCATGAATTCCTTAAGTATGTCGTTTTGTATCGTGCCTGAAAGTTCCTCCAGCTTTGCGCCCTGCTCAAGAGCGGCAACAATGTAAAATGCCATGACCGGCAGAACAGCCCCGTTCATTGTCATCGACACCGACATTTTATTAAGCGGGATCTTGTCAAAGAGGATTTTCATATCCAGGATTGAGTCAACAGCCACACCCGCCTTGCCAACATCTCCTGCAACCCGATCATGATCAGAATCATAGCCCCTATGAGTTGCAAGGTCAAAGGCCACTGAAAGTCCTGTCTGACCACCCGCAAGATTACGCCGGTAAAAAGCATTGGAATCTTCGGCTGTTGAGAAACCTGCATATTGCCTGATAGTCCAGGGCTGAAGAACATACATGGTGGAATAAGGTCCGCGAAGAAAGGGCGGTAATCCGGCCGCATAATCAAGATGCTCCATATCCTTCAGATCATCCATCCCATAAACACTCTTCACAGGGATACCTTCGGGAGTCATCCAGTCTTCAATGATATTACCGGTCTTATCAGGTTCATTAAGATCTTCTTCCGGAAATTGTATGTTGTCCAGGATGTCGGGGCTGAATTCCGGTCCGGAAATCTTTCCTTTTCTCTGACCGGCAGAAGATTCAACTGCATCCGGACTTATTTCCGGCAAAATTATCTGATGTGCCGGGGTTTCTTTTTTATGCTTTGCTGCTGATTCCCCTATCTTTTTCTGAATGACTCCTTTTGTAAGGGCTTCAACGAACCCGCCGTGCCCCTCGACCTCAATAAAAAGCTCCCATGCTTTTTCGGCAATAAGCCGGGTAAGCTTCTCAATATAGTACGAACCTCCGGAGGGATCGGTAACCTTGCCGAACCAGGATTCCTCCCTTAAAATCAGCTGCTGATTGCGAGCTATCCTTTCGGAAAACTCATCAGGCTCCCTGAAAACAATATCAAAAGGTTCAACTGTAAGTGAATCAGCACCCCCCAGAATTGCCGACGTAGCCTCAGTCTGGGTTCGAAGGATGTTCGTATAAGCATCTTTCTCTGTCTTGTTCCATCTGGTTGTAACACAGTGTATTTCCATTTCTCCGGCAGCTTTTTGCCCGGCCTGAAACCTGCTGACTACTGCCGCCCATAACAACCGAGCAGCTTTCAACTTTGCCACTTCGGGGAAAAATTCGGAACCGGTTCCGAATGAGAACCTGATCTTTGTTGCAGCCTGCTCTGCTTTGATCCCACGGTTTGTCAGTCTTGTCATGTACTCTGCACCCATTGAGATCGCGAATGCCAGTTCCTGAACA
Organism: uncultured Rikenellaceae bacterium; assembly: GCA_964553395.1. Lineage (GTDB taxonomy): Bacteria > Bacteroidota > Bacteroidia > Bacteroidales > VadinHA17 > LD21. Next base: position 1,780 of record CAZKMH010000377.1, read on the forward strand.
ATATCACCGCCTGCATTCATGAAATTCGAGGCATTCAGGTGTACTGCCCTGAAGTATGGCAGGGATGATATTAATCCGGCAACTGAAGCCAGGTAATCAAAACCCCGCTCCACCGGAATACATAGAGTCCCATTAAGCATCAGCCTGCTCAGCGGATCTGCTTCTATGGCACCGGTCACTTTAGCAGGGGAATAACCGTTTTTGATTATAAAATCGGTGAAAAGCCCGGCTAGCTCCTTCGCCATTCCGTCGGAAAGGAAATTAAGCTCAACGGCCTCAGGGTCAATACATTTAAGAAGTACCTTTAAATTCAGTTCATTCACCGATCCCGGATCTGAGATATAAAATCCAATTGAATCAACTCCACTTTCGAGTATCCCCAGGGCTTTCAGGTTAGCTGCGGAATAATCTGTGACTGTAATGTTCTGCCTTATTTTCCAGGCATTGCTGCCGGTCCTTTTCCCTCTGATAAATGGTATCTGCCCCGGAAGTGAATTAACATATTTCAGGTTTTTGATATCCTCCAGCCGGTAAAAAGGCATCACATCAATTCCCATCCCGGATTTCCAGACAAGTTTACTGTTAAAATCGGCTCCTTTAAGGTCAGCGGATATTTTGTCCATCCACTGTTTAGTGCTTACCGGCGGGAACTGATCAAACAGTTTTTCCTTCATGGTCATTAACTGAAATAATTGTTCTGTTATACAAAATAATCAAATAACCCGATAATATTTTCAATCAGTCCAATGTAACTCTGAAACAGATTATTTTCCGGCAAATTCCATCAGGAACGACTTGATAAATTCATTAAGGTCGCCGTCCAGGACCGCCTGTACATTTCCGGTTTCGTGGCCTGTCCGGAGGTCTTTAACCATTTTGTAAGGATGCAATACATATGATCTTATCTGCGAGCCCCATTCGATCCTTTTCTTTTCTCCTTCGATCTTAGCCTGTTCTTCCATGCGCTTTCTCAGTTCAAGTTCATAAAGTTGTGATTTAAGGATCCTCATGGCATTTTCCTTGTTATTCAGCTGTGAACGTGTTTCCTGATTTTCAATCACAATACCTGAGGGATGATGCCTCAGGCGCACTGCTGTTTCCACTTTATTCACGTTCTGCCCGCCGGCGCCGCTTGAGCGATAGGTTTCCCAGGTAATATCCGATGGATTGACTTCTATTTCGATGTTATTATCGACAAGCGGGGAGACAAACACTGATGCGAAAGTTGTCTGCCGTTTCCCCTGGGCATTAAACGGAGATATCCTGACCAGCCTGTGAACACCGTTCTCGCTTTTCAGATATCCGTAAGCCTGTTCCCCGTCGATCTCGATAATAACGGATTTCACTCCGACTTCATCGCCGGGTTGAAAATCAAGTTCCTTTGTTTTGTAATTGTTTCTTTCGGCCCAGCGCAGATACATCCTCATAAGCATTGAAGCCCAGTCGTTGCTCTCGGTACCGCCTGCTCCGGAATTGATCTTCAGGATGGCGCCAAGCTGATCTTCCTCTTTTCTCAGCATATTGCGCACTTCAAGATCTTCGATTAGCTTCAGGCAGCTTTCGTACTGGTTGTCAACATCCTGTTCGGTTGCTTCCCCCTCTCTCAAGAAGTCGTTTAACACTACAAGGTCGTCAATTGCAGTGTTGATTTTTTCAAATTCCGTTGTCCAGCTTTTAAGCAGCGATATGTTTCTCAGGAGTTCTTCCGCCTGTTTCGGATCGTTCCAGAAGTCGGGCTGTTGTGTGATCTGTTCTTTTTCTTCGATAAGTTTCAGTTTGTCATCGATGTCAAAGGTACCTCCTCAACGCATCCCTGCGTCCCGTCAGGCTCTTGATCTGTTCGTTAGTGATCATATAAATATTTTTGTCAAATTTACTTAATTAAAAGGTTTATTTTTACCGCTCTACAAAATAAGTATGTTAAAACTGATTGCATTCTTGCGGCCTTTTGCCCTGTACCTGCTTATAGGGTGGGTGCTGTTCATTGCCCTTTTCTCATCTCTGCCTTCCATTCCGACATTAAAGATCCAGACTGACAAAATAGAAATAAGGCTCGATTATCTTATCCATATTTGTGAATACGGCTGGCTGGCATTCCTTGCGTTTCTGACATTTTCGGGAAGGGAATTCAAAGTTACCTCCCGGAAGTATTTAATTATTTCTCTTTGTCTGACAGGTTTTGCATTTCTTGATGAATTCCATCAGAAATTCATTCCGGGCAGAGCATACAATTTGAATGATATAATAAGCGATATTACAGGTATTGTTGCCGGATTGGTGTTTTGTGTAATTGTATTCAGGATGATGGAAAAGAAAAAGAGCCTGAAGTAAAGGGCTTCGCTTCACCCATTCATTCAGGGTTTATGCTCAATAGTAACCCTTTGAGATTCCTCATTCACCTCGCTTCGCGGGATTCATTACATGTACTCACCCCCTTGCGTCCCCCTCTCTGCTCCTGGATCACATGTACTCACCCCC
>CAZKMH010000378.1:0-4256 GCA_964553395.1 uncultured Rikenellaceae bacterium
AAAAGAGAGAGAAACAGAAAATAATATAATTCAATTCCAAATATGTTAATTATGTAAAAAATAAATATAATTATGTAACATTCCATCAGGAATTACAAGCGAACTTTACTGCTGATTATTAAGTTCACTATAGAAAAACGTTGTGAAATTTATTATTGGATTAATGACATCACAGTAATTAAATAAATATCAGGGTAATTTATGATAACAACACTAAATGGAAGTTTTAGAAAAATCCTGAGAAGGATTAGAACGGGTAAAATCCTGAATAAGATTGGATCTGGTAAAAGAGTCTTTTTTGAAATTCCTTTGGAACATATTGCATTTAAGTACATTCCTGGCAAGCTTGGTAAACTTGGAAAATATTTTACTAAACAATATGGTCGAAATGAATCTGAGCTTGATTTTGATTCAACCTTTGTCAAGGCTGTAATGGAGGGTAAACAGATTAGCAGAGCAACGTATGACAAGTATCATTTAATTGATGGAGGTTATAAGAACGGGAGATTTAAAATTACTGAACGGACAAGGCAATGGGCAACAAGTGCGTAGTGTGTGTTTGATAAGAGAGTTCTCAGGAGGCCGTCTCATAACACAATTGAGACGGCTCTTTTATTAAGTTATTTCTGCTGATTTATTAAAAAATGTGATTTTCTGCAGATTTACTGAATCTATGCGAAGGAGAGCTTCATTTGCGGGTTCAGTAAACTAAAAAGAATTATTAACCGATACAACAGGATCGCGACGGTTCTTGTGCTTTACAATAGAATAATTATTAATCATTAAAAATTAAATAAAATGAACGCAAAAATATTTATTTCAAAGTACGAGCTGCAGATTTATTCTATCCTTCGGCTTGTTGCAGGATTTCTTTTTCTGTGGCACGGTTCACAAAAGCTTTTCGCTTTCCCGCCTGCAGGACATGTGATACCTCCATATATAGTTTTTATTGCAGGACCTATAGAGTTCATCGGAGGTCTTTTGGTCATGATCGGACTTTGGAGCCGCTGGGTAGCATTCGTTTGTAGCGGAGAAATGGCTTATGCCTACTGGACAGTTCACAGTACGCATGCGGTACTCCCTCTCGTGAACAGTGGTGAGTTAGCAATAATTTATTGCTTTCTGTTTTTGTTTATTTCAACCAGGGGTTCCGGTCTGTTCAGCATTGACAATTTTATGGAAAAGAGAAGAAAAAAATAAAGAAGCCTGCAGCAACCTTGAACCTAAAGCTGTTTAATAATAAATCAGGTCAAGTGGTCAGGTTGCTCTCTTTATGTTGCGTTGCGGAATGATTTTATAAATATGACTTTGGAACGCACAACAGAGAAGGCTGGACATATACCGGGAGATTTTGATGGAAGTGCCAAAAAAATGACTTTGCGAATGCTTTTATACTGGATGCATCCATTCATGTTGATCGCAGCCAAAAGCTTGTTCTCAATATTTTCATAATAGTCATTGTTATTTGTATTGCCAATTCCCCTCCGGTAGAGAAGATGTAATATCCTACTATATTATACGAATTAACAGATATTCAGATTGCATAATATGCAATATAACAGACCATTAAATTCTGTTGCGTTTTGAAATCAAATTATATTCGAAGGATGTTGCCGAGATTATCAGGTACGAGTGAGGTTTTATAATTACACAGAGGACCACAAAGGACCATAGAGGCGGGAGGGGTCGGAGATAACCAGCGGCCCTTTTTATTGCCGGGCCGTCCGACTCCCGATAAATCGGGGCAGGTCGTCTAATAACCTGACTATTATTTTATAGATTACCGACAAAACATTTTCAGCCATTTCTTATGTCATTGATAATCAGTTTTGAAGGATTTACGGTCTCCCATCAGACAAGTTTATCTGAGGTATATTTTACCGAAGTAAATAGTAATTAGACAGACTCCAGTCAGCTATCATTCATCCTGTCAAGACTCCTTGATAGCATTAGTTCCCAAAACTAAAAGCTACTTCTTCTGACAAGACAAACGATTTATCCAATTATGAATGATTTTGTGTCCATATTCAGTCAGATAAGACTCAGGATGGAACTGAACACCCCTGATATTATATTTGATATGTGCAACAGCCATAATAATTCCATCATTACTAAGTGCCGTAACACGCAAACCTGAAACAGATTCTGGCAATTTGCTCTCTGCACTGACTGCCCATGAATGATATAGTCCTGCTGTAAATTCCGATGGCACTCCTTCAAAAATGTAATCGGATGAATCAATAATCTTAATTATTGTTTTTAGGCCATGTTGGACAGAGCTGAGTTTTATTAATTTCATTCCGAAGGTTTCAGCTATTGCCTGGTGACCGAGACAAATACCGAGAATACTTTTCTTACTATGATATAACCTTAGCAATTCTGTCATTAATGGAGATTCTTTCGGAATGCCTGGTCCTGGAGAGAAAAGAAAACCATCATACTTTGAAACATAATCAATATTTACTGCATCATTCTTCAGCACATCAAAGATGCATCCACCATGCTCCTGAATTATTTGAACAAGGTTGTAAGTGAATGAATCATAATTATCTACTATCAGAATCTTGGGACTATTAATATTCATACCTTTGCCTCACCAATAAAGAAAATGTTCTATAAAAGTAGCATAAAAGAACTAATGAATACATGGGCTGAATCAGGCATCCCTTTTCTTTTTATTATTGATTTCGAACTAAATAAGCCATTAATTTTCAAACTCGGGGAAATTGATCCTCAAAGATTACTTTTCAACATCAATGGTGTAACAAACTGCCATAATCACATTAACTTTTCGAAACATTTACAACTTGTAAAATATCCAGAGAAATATGATGACTATCTAGCCAAATTTAACAAAGTAAAAGAGGAAATTGCTTTCGGCAACAGCTATTTACTGAATCTCACTTGTTCAACTCCAATAGATCTTAATTTGACGCTCATGGAGGTTTATCTAATGAGCAACTCCAGGTACAAGATTTGGTATGAAGGACAGTTTGTCTGTTTCTCACCAGAGATTTTTATTACCATTTATGATGGAATTATACGATCATTCCCAATGAAAGGCACAATTGATGCCAGGATATCAAATGCTGAAAAAGTGATTTTGAATGATAATAAAGAGATTGCTGAACATTACACCATAGTGGATCTGATAAGAAATGATCTCAACTCAGTTTCAAAGCGAGTGAGAGTAGAACGTTTCAGATATATTGACACAATTGTGACTAATGAAAAGAACCTGCTGCAGGTTAGCTCAGAGGTTTGCGGTGATCTTGAAAAGAATTATTTATCTCATATCGGAGATATTATATTTACACTTCTTCCTGCAGGTTCAGTAAGTGGGGCACCCAAGAGAAAAACGTTAGAGATTATAGCAGCAACAGAGGGTCGTAAGCGTGGTTACTATACAGGTATCTTCGGAATATTTGACGGTCACAACCTGGACAGTGGTGTGATGATACGTTATATCGAAAAAAGTGGCGCCGGTTATATTTACTATAGCGGAGGTGGAATAACATCATTCAGTGACCCATTGTCGGAGTATAAGGAGATGATTGATAAAATATATGTGCCAATTGCTTGAAACTATAAAAATCATTGGTGGGGAACCCCAGAACCTTTCCCTGCATGACGAGCGGATGAACCGTGCACGACGTGAACTGTTTGGTAATAACGATCTCTTGAAACTTTCAGACTATATTAAAGTCCCTAATGCCGATAAAGATAGCATAACCAGATGCCGGGTCATTTATGCAGTTTCTATCAATTCAATAGAATTTTCACCTTATATTCCTGCAAATATAATGACACTCAAAATTGTTGAAGCCGGCACATTGGTTTACAACTATAAGTATCTCGATCGTAGTCGGCTGAATGCACTTCTTGATAAAAGGGCAGCTGATGACATACTTATAATAAGAAATCGTTGTGTAACTGATGCATCCTTTGCAAATATCGTTTTTACCGATGGCGAGCGTTGGATTACACCTGACACTCCTCTTCTGCACGGTACTATGCGTGAGTTGCTTCTTCGTAAAGGTGTGATCAAAATGGATAGGATCACAATTAATGATCTTTCCCTTTTCACCCATTTCAAATTGATAAATGCAATGCTCGGTTTTGATGCTCCACTCCTACCAGTAAGCAACATTATTTAAAAATAACTGTCTAAAGGTACATGTAGACTATATTTAAATTGAATAAAAGTTTGTACCATGACTTGCAAAAAGCGCGCCATACCCTCCTTCGAACTCCGT
>CAZKMH010000379.1:0-4254 GCA_964553395.1 uncultured Rikenellaceae bacterium
CCACTTCGTGGGGAGGATTTTGTTGAGGTCGGTGGCGGATTCGAACCGCCGTAAATGGTTTTGCAGACCACTACCTAGCCACTCGGTAAACCGACCATATGGTACAGGCTGCAAAGATAGAAAAAATCACAATACTTCAACCGGACATTCAAATTTGATGCGACATTAAGCCCTTCCCAAAGGGGTGAGATGACTTCTGACGGTTTTTTATTAAAGGTATTCTGTTCCCTGTTTTCGTTACATATCAAAAATTGCCGTGTAACCATGAATTTCACATATAGTTCACTGATCACTATGCGGAGCAGGGTAGGAGGCAGGCCTGCTTTAGCTGGCCGGGGGTTGCCCTCAGGAACTTATTTTATATCTGCATCACAACAATACAATCAGCGCCCTGAAATGTTCATCATTTCTGTTATGAAGTCGTCAATAGCAATACCCAATCCTTTTTATCCGGAGCTTTGAACTTTTGACCGGAGCCTGATGTGATAATAGCTGATCTGCCAAACTTTCCTGTGCGGGGATTAAACCACTTGCTCTCCATTAGTCCGACACCTGGTAAATCCAGGGTAATGTTTCCACCATGTGGCAGATAAACGATATAGGTTTTCCCTTTTTCAAACATGCCTACTGCGTCGCCTTTTAACTCTAAAAATGGCTGCATCCGCCAGAATGTAAGTGCCTGGAAGAACTTATATAAAGTGGTCATTTGAGAGGCTGCTCCCTCATCTTTCACAATAAAAGTATAATGATTAGGTGCATCGATACGGTTCCAGATGTCACTATGTCCAATCGTTCCATGAAAACCAGCGGCAAAGTATCCTCCTGCACATACGATTCGCCAGGCAGTGCGTCGCACTTTGTCAGTGTGATGTACTTGCTTCCTTCCTGTCGGGAACCCTCGCAGGTATTCATATCCATTCTCAGTATTAAGTACAGGTTTCTCAAAGCGGCGGTCAGCGTGAACGCTGGCAACCAGGTAAGGATCATCTCCCACCATGCAACCTGATTTTTCATCCCACGTGATTCCATTTCCTGATTGTCCTGTCTGTTGAGATAGAACATCCATAGCATCCACATTGCCAAAGAATTCACCGATACGCCAGGGGAAATCAATAGAATCCCGTGGACTTACACCATTACTGCTTGCCGAGATGACTGGATGCACTGTCACAAGATGATTATATGGATCATTCATTTTAATGAAGCGGGCTGTCGCTTTTACCCAATCTACATCACCGGGCAAGTCAAGCCTGTATTTACCATCAGGATGAGTTTCATATTCATTGGAAATTGTCCACATAAAAATATTGTCGAAAGCACCATAACGAGCCATAAGGTATTGTAGCCAAAGACGCTCCCGGGCAGTTGTCCATAGATGAGTATCGGTGAACGGAAGTCGGTAGAAATTCAGCAGAATCAATTCGGCATTCATACCGATTTCTCTCATTTGTTTCAACAATTCATCCAGACCGCGGAAAAAAACAGGATTAAAACTATCGAGGTCGGGTTCTTGCGCTGTTCCTCCCCAGGCCCAGTATGATGGATCAATCAGTGCCCGTTCATGGCTATGGCCAACGCTCATACGCACAAAATTAAAACACTGTTCCCGTCGTAATTTCAGATAATCAGCCCGTAATACAGGAGTTATCGGACTGTCATCATGAAGTCCGTAACAGGTCTCTCCCATCGGGAAAAAGGGGGTATCATCGGAATAAGCAAAGGAGTAGGGGTTTTCAGAATTAATTTGTATGAAACCATGACTTCGTGGGGGGGTGCAGCTTATGTTTCCACGCTGAAGCACTTCAACACCTTCACCCCGAAGCAGATAGTTCCATTCACCCTCTTCATCTGGTACAAAACGCAATCGCCATGTATTGTCTCCATCATAGAATCCATCAATCACCTTCGTTTTTCCTGAGGGTGAAGTGAAATCACCGACCAGTGTGGCATCATGAAACGGATTGGAATATTTTGTCCCGGCTTTAACAGTGAATTCGTGCATTTCATAACAGCGAAGTTCGAAAGCAGGCAGTTCTTTTTCAGCTGGAACGGAACCTTCCCTTATTTCTGTAATAGTTGTTAAAAAAGCATATGCAAAGTCAAAACCGGCCTTGTGTGCATCCTGAATAGTGAGATTCCACCAGGGTATTTCCCAGCCCCATACACGAGTTCCATATTTCTTCATGGCATACTGATGCACGTTATTCAAAGACAATGAACGTCCCTCCCAGTTGTATTTAAGAGGGGTAGACTCATCTCTCCATCGATGTCCCGCTGCACGTAAAGATGGAAATAACTGCATGAACCGGAGCCATGCCCGTGGGGAGGGTTGTCCATTTTCACCATCCGTGTAAAATACTACATTTCGGTCTCGTGGTGCACCCCAATTATGCCATGTAACGGCGTATTCCGGCTGCAACCGATCCATTGTTTCGAAGATTAAACGCGCTGTAGCAGTCCCGCGAGTATCGGGAAAATCATATCCTTTGCGATATTCGAAACCATTAGCAACACCATCCACGTTGGTCATTGGATGCAGGATAAAAATATAGCGTTTTCTGAATTCTGCCGCATCATCGGATAGCAGGTACTCAATAAGACCTTCCATCGCGAAAGAGGAAAATGTTTCGTAGCCGTGCTCACGTGAATGCCAGAAAATCGTCTGTTTGTTCTCATCCCGAATATCATGATTGGTAATGGTCAGCTCCCAGTGTTCACGATTACCATCGCTTTGACCAATCATCTTCTTATCAAGATGAGGGTGTTGCGGAAGTGTGTTAATGAATTTTAAATAGTCACCATACGTATACCAGGGACTCAAACCGACTTTCGTTTCACCTGGAGTGGCTTCAAAACTTATAGTTGCAACCCAGGCCTCAGTACTGCCGTTCACTTGTTGCCAGGGGTCCCCCGGAGACTGAACGAAGATGAAATCCCGATAAGGCATTCCGGCTTCCGGTTTGTTATCGAAATCCGTACGTTTGCCATCGTCTGACAAATCAATATGAAGAGTTATCTTTACTTTTTGGTCACTATTGTTCAGGCATATCAGATCCATGCGGGAGACCGGATGGTTCAATATACTTGATCCTCCATCTTCGAAAGATGCGCGAATGTGAAATTCATTTATTCCGACCTTCTTAATCCTGGTCAGATCACGCGGAGTACCGCCGTCTTCGGGCATAAACCAAATGATTTCCTCTAACTTGCAGCTAACCGAAATGGGAATTCCCTGGTTTACGGGATTATCTGCGCCGGATGCTAAAACAGAATAAGTACATCCGGGATTTAACGTTAACAAAACCAGTATAAAAGCCATTAAGAAAAAACATCTCAGTATATAATTGACTTTTGATTTCATTTAATCGGATTTAGTTGTTCTGTTCATTTTCCTTTCTCACAATAGTAATAAATTGGTATTAATCCCGGGGAAAGTATTGGATCCGGCTTCTGCCACCGGCCTCAATAAAATTTCTGGCATGAAGTGGATCTCATCTTATATGGCATTCTGTTAAAAATGAACTTTTTATCAGCCAGTCCGATAAAGGTAATAAATAACTTTGTGGATAAAATATGTAAAGTGTTTCATATTTTTGGATTTTAAACCGGTATCTGTGTTTGTAAATTACTTTCAGTACCACAATTAAGATTAATTGCATGAAATACAGGAACTTAGGCACAAGAGGGCCCATGGTATCTACCGTCGGTTTCGGAACCTGGGGTATCAGCGGACGCGACTGGGGCATCACCGATGATAATAAATCAAAGAAGGCAATCCATGCAGCACTCGATAAGGGAGTAACCTTATTAGATACTGCGGATGTATACGGCTTTGGCCACTCAGAGGAGCTTATCAGACAGGTGCTGGATGAAAGATCCGGCAGCGATCACATCATCATTGCCACAAAAGGGGGCAATAATTTCTATCCTTTCCTCGGAAAGGATTATAAAGTAACTCCAATTAACCATGATTATTCGGTAAAGCACCTGGAATTTGCAGTTGAACAAAGTCTGAAACGCCTTAACCGCGAAACTCTTGACATATTTCAGCTTCATAGTCCGCCGCTGGAGATCCTGGAGAGGGATGAACCATGGAAAGCGCTCGAAAACCTTAAACATTCAGGCAAGATCAGGCATGCAGGCTGGAGTGTGCAATCTTTCGGGGAAACAGCCCAGGCCCAAATACTGGAAAAACATCATGACCTGATTGATGTAATCCAGGTAAGATACAATCTTCTCGAACGTCAGGCTGAA
>CAZKMH010000380.1:0-4224 GCA_964553395.1 uncultured Rikenellaceae bacterium
AAGAACACAATAAAGGAATTCCTTGAAAAAAGCAGGTGTAACCTGGCAGTCAGTCTTCACTCGCCTTTTGATGAGGAGCGTCAGAAGCTGATGCTAGTGCAGAAAACGAACAGCATCAGGGAAGTGATCAGCATCATCAAAGAATTCGATTTTACAAAACAGAGGAGGGTGTCATTCGAATATATACTGTTCAGGGGAATGAATGACAGTCCGGCTCATGTCAGGGAGCTTGCAAGAATACTAAACGGGATCAAATGCCGTATAAACATTATCCGTTTCCATAATATCCCGGGATCGGAACTGGAGAGTCCGGATGCCGGTGCGACAGTGAATTTCAGGGATGCACTGAATGCAAAAGGGATTGTGGCAACAATCAGAACATCAAGAGGCGAGGATATTAGTGCAGCATGTGGTCTGTTATCAACACTCGAACAAAATAAAACCAGAGAGGATTGATCTTATGAAACCCACATGTTATACTTACAAAAACACTTATAAATATAACTTTATAACATGTGGGTTCCATCATGCTTTTAAAAACGAAATTATAGTATGATGAACAATAAAGTAGCTGTAAGAAGATGCAGAGAGTATGATCCGGGGAATGTATATAAAACTATATCAGATATTTACAAGTCGTGTGAGGGTCCTGATGTCAAGGGGAAAAAGGTATTGCTGAAGCCAAATATTTTGCTTGACTGTGATCCTGCAAAATGTGTAACCACTAACCCTGTTGTCGTTGAAGCGATGATACGGTTTATGCAGGACAGCGGAGCGGTTGTATTTGTCGGTGATTCTCCCTCCATCCATGTGAGAGGATTTAAATGTGTAAAATCCGGGATTTACCAGGTTTGTGAGAAAACGGGTGCAACGTGGGTCGATTTCCTTAAGAATCCGTCAGAAACGCCTTTGAGAAAGGGAAAGATAAGGATTGCATCTATTATAAAAGAAGTTGATCTGATCATCTCATTACCAAAGTTCAAAAATCATGAACTGGTTTATTTCACGGGAGCCGTAAAGAATACCCTGGGGCTGGTACCTGGATTCATAAAAGCAAAACAGCATGCACTCCATCACGACAGGGAAAAGTTTGCAGCCTTCCTTGTCGACCTGGCGGAATCTGTCACCCAGCACTTTTTTCTGATGGACGGAATTATGGGAATGGAAGGTCCGGGTCCGGGACAGGGAATACCTGTAAAGATGGAAATGCTCATCGGGTCTACAAATCCGGCAGCACTCGACATAACTGCCGCGACAATTGCAGGTTACGATCCGATGATAATCCCGACAAATTCTGTTGCCATTACCAGAGGAACATGGCTCAGGGATCCCTCTGATATCGTCTATGATGGACCTGATATTGAAACACTTATAAAGAAAGATTTCAGGAGGATCCCGGTATCGGACGGTAAGAATTCGCTCAGAAGATTTATAATCAACAGGTTAAATAAGTTCAGAAAGCTGCAGCGCAGGCCTGTCTTCATCCATAAAAACTGCATCGGATGTAAGGAGTGCATAAAAATGTGTCCTAAGAATGCAATTGTTATGCATCCTGTAAAACAGAACTGGGTTGTACTGACTGACAGAAAATGTATCAGATGTTTCTGCTGCAGTGAAGTGTGTCAGAGTAACGCTGTTCAGGTAAGGAGAAAACTTATCGGGGTCTGAAAACCCGGACGCGGTTAAACGTCAATCCTTGCGTATTTTGCATGAGTTTCAATGAATTCCCTTCTTGGCGGGACTTCGTCGCCCATAAGCATTGAGAATATATGGTCGGCTTCAGCTGCACTTTCAATTGTAACCTGCCGGAGGGTTCTCGTCTCAGGATTCATGGTGGTGCTCCAGAGCTGTTCAGCGTTCATTTCACCAAGGCCTTTGTATCTCTGAATCCCGACTGTTGATTCTTTTCCCTGTCCCAGTTCCTTAACCGCTGCCTCGCGTTCCTCCTCTGTCCAGCAGTACTTTTCCGATTTCCCTTTTTTCACAAGGTACAGTGGCGGAGTGGCTATAAACAGGTTTCCTCCTTTTACCAGGTCCTGCATATATCTGAAGAAGAAGGTCATAATAAGGGTTGTTATATGTGATCCGTCAACGTCGGCATCTGTCATTATTATTATCTTATGATACCTTAATCCGGTTAAGTTCAGTGCTTTACTGTCCTCATCTGTCCCGATATTAACTCCAAGGGCAGTAAAGATGTTTTTGATCTCCTCACTATCATAAATCCGGTGCTGCATAGCTTTTTCGACATTCAGGATCTTTCCCCTCAGCGGCAATATTGCCTGGAAACGCCTGTCGCGGCCTTGTTTTGCAGTTCCTCCTGCCGAATCACCCTCTACCAGGTAGATTTCGCAGTTAACCGGGTCTCTGTCGGCACAGTCAGCAAGTTTACCGGGAAGCCCTGAGCCTGAGAGTACATTCTTGCGCTGAACGAGCTCCCTTGCTTTGCGGGCAGCATGCCGGGCTGTGGCAGCAAGAATTACTTTCTGTACGATTATCCTGGCATCCTTGGGATTTTCCTCAAGGTAATTTGTAAGCATGGTACTTACCGCCTGGTCGACTGCTCCCATAACCTCGGAATTGCCAAGCTTGGTTTTTGTCTGCCCTTCGAACTGGGGTTCAGCTACCTTTGCTGATATGACAGCAGTGAGTCCTTCGCGAAAGTCATCACCGTTAATATCAAATTTAAGTTTGGATGTTGCGCCTGAGTCTTCAGCATATTTCTTCAGGGTTCTTGTCAGACCTCTCCTGAATCCGGCCAGATGGGTTCCGCCCTCAATAGTATTTATATTGTTGACATAGGAATGGACGTTTTCCGAGAATGAACTGTTGTACTGAAGTGCAATTTCGACCGGAATTTCGGTTTTGTCAAATGATATATGAATGGTGTTATCAATGATCCTCTCCCTGTTTGCATCAAGATATTCAACAAACTCCAAAAGGCCGCGTTCGGACAGGAATTCCGTATACAATGGTTTTCCGCCGTTACCATTTTCGACCAGCTCTCTCATGTCTTTCAGTGTCAGAAGTATTCCCTTGTTCAGAAATGCAAGTTCACGGAGGCGTGCAGACAGAATCTCAAAGTTGAAATCAAGTGTCTGGAATATTGTATCATCGGGTTTGAAAGTAACAATAGTCCCGGATTTATCAGTGGTACCTAATACTTTAACTTCGGTGACCGGCTTCCCTATTTCATAATCCTGTCTGAAGGTTTTACCCTCTCTCATCACAGTTACCGAAAGATGAGAAGAGAGGGCATTCACGCAGGAAACGCCTACTCCATGAAGGCCGCCTGAAACTTTGTATGAACCTTTATCAAACTTACCTCCGGCATGTAATACAGTCATTACTACCTCGAGGGCCGATTTTTGTTCTTTTTCCATTATACCCGTAGGTATTCCGCGTCCGTCATCAGTCACGGTAACGGAATTATCCTCATGAATAATAACATCTATCCTGGTACAAAATCCTCCGAGAGCTTCATCAATTGAATTATCAACGACCTCATAAACAAGATGATGCAATCCCTTTACACCAATATCACCAATATACATTGCAGGCCTTCTGCGCACTGCTTCAAGACCTTCCAGCACCTGGATACTCTCAGCAGAGTAATCACTTTCCTCCTGCATCTTTTTCTTTCTCTCACTCATTTTTCACTTACTTTTCTATACAGATTTTTTTTTACGCCGTAATCAACATTTTGTAATTTTCCTGAAAAAGATCGTTCTTTTTCTGCTTTATACTGACTTGTAACACTATTTTCGGGGGGAAATAACCGGAACATTTTCTTATAATCGCCAGCACCTGGAGAAAATCACTCGTCACATATTATAAATGGTTGATTCCATGAAATTTGCTTAATATTACAAAGATAGTCATTTTAGCTGGTTTTTTTGCTGAAAATGATACATTTTATGCACAATTTTAACTAGAAATTAACAGTCGGCAAATTTATCTCAGGTAACACATGAATTCATCCCCTTTCTTTGCTTCTGGATCACACGTACTCACACAGTTCTCCTCGTCTCTGCTCCTGGATCACACGTACTCACACAGTTCTTCCCGTCTCTGCTCCTGGATCATATGTACTCACCCCCTTTTCCCCGTCTCTGCTTCTGGATCACATGTACTCACCACCTTGCGTCCCGCTCTCTTCTTTTAATTCACACGTACTCATCCCCCCGGCCCCCTTCTCTGCTGTCGCAAAGAAGGGGGTGACCA
>CAZKMH010000381.1:0-866 GCA_964553395.1 uncultured Rikenellaceae bacterium
ATGATTCTGCGATAATTTACTACGTTGATTACATTGAACTTAATATTTCTGCGGCAAAAGCCACAAAAAGCAATAGCAAATTTGACTATTCTATAGAATTAAAACCTACTTTCCTGGTTAGCGGAGAAAAGAAGGTACAAGAATTACCACCAATAGCTATTTCTTTCGTGAAATTTGGTAAAAACATTTTTGAAAAAAATAAACATAGAACGAATATAATAATATTACCAGCTAGAGCAGCATTTGCTGAGCTATCAATCAAAATTATAGAATCAAATCCTGAGAAAGTTCGTGCGGAAAGGGTTTTATCAATTTGGAATGATAACAAGGGAAGTGCTAAAACGATAATAAATAATTTTTTGCCAAAAGAAGATACGGGTAATTCAAAACAGAAATAATCTTATGTTCATAACAAATATAGAAATTAAACCAGTAGGATTATTAGGGAAGGACTATGTAATGTATACTATCTGTCTTTCCCTTAGCCAAACAAGCTAATTCCTTTTACCGAATATCCCGTATTCAATAACCTGACCCTCACTTGACTTTGGTATCAGGATAGCGTAATTTTACATACATAAAGCCAAAAAGTTACCTGATGGCTAAGAAAACCAGCAGTTTTGAAAGGTTTTGGAAGGAACTGAAGCGGAGGAAGGTTATCCGTGTAATTACCGTCTATGCTGCGATAGCTTTCGTGATCCTTCAGCTTGTTGATATTGTGTCACAACCTTTACTTTTTCCTGAATGGACACAGGGTTTTATAATTGTTTTGCTTTGCATAGGATTTGTCATAGCTGTATTCCTTTCGTGGATCTACGATATAACTCCAGCAGGCGTTAAGAAAACAAAGCCTGTAAGTGCCATAA
>CAZKMH010000381.1:876-2198 GCA_964553395.1 uncultured Rikenellaceae bacterium
AGTTACAAGTGGATGGAAGATTGCAACGTATGTCAGTGTTGTCATTATCGTAGCTTTGGTAACATTTAATATTGTGACAAGAAAGAACCTGACAATAGATCGCACCAGATCAGAAAAATCAATAGCAGTACTCCCTTTTCAATTGCTTAGTGATGAGCCAGATAAACAATATTTAGCAGATGGTATTATGGATGCGATTACACTTCATCTTTCAAAAATAAAAGATTTGCGTGTAATAGGTAAGACATCGGTTGAACAATACCGTAATCCCACAAAAACAACCACGGCTATCGGAAAGGAACTTGATGTGGAATTTTTGCTTGAAGGCAGTTTTCAAAAGTTTGGAGATAACGTAAAATTAATTGTCCAGTTAATTAAAACTGGGAAAGAAGGACATGTATGGGCTAATGAGTACGATCGAAATTGGAGTGATATTTTTGCTGTTCAGAGTGAGGTGGCACAAGCTGTTGCTGCGGAATTGTATGCCTCGATAACACAAGAAGAAAAGAAGCTAATTGAAAAAAAACCTACTTCAAGTATGGCTGCATTGGACTTATATCTGAAAGCAAACGATTTCCTTAAGGAATATGAGAAAACCCGTGATTTAAGTCCTTATCAAACTGCTGTCAATTTGTATGACGCTGCCCTTTCGATAGATACTGCTTACGCTAAGGCTTACACTGGATTAGCAAGTGCCTATTATGACAGATATCAATGGGAAACCTATTTCAAAGAAAACTATTTGGATTCAATGTTGGTTCTAATAGATAAGGCTCTTGACATTGACGATCAACTGGATGAAGCGTATTATTTAAAAGGCAGATATTATCAGGAAAATGGACACATTAAAGATGCTTTGGATAATTATGATAAAACATTGAAAATTAATCCAAATCATTATCTGGCATATCAATCTAAGGGAGATACATATTCACGGGTATTGGGAGACTATGTTAACGGTTTAGGTAACTATCATAAAGCGTTGACCCTTGTACGTGGAAAGGAGCGTCCAGCTTTATTAGGATCATTAGGTGGCAGATATATGGAGATTGGTTTCACTGATAAAGCAAAGTATTATTATCAGGAAGCATTTGAGCAAGATAGTAATAAATCATTGCATTTTAGAAGATTGGCATGGATAGAATTTAGTCTTGGAAATTTTGAAGAAACTTTAAAATTAGTGAAACAGGGGTGTGAAATAGACTCATTGAGTTGTATAAATACGGAACTTATGTTTTTCAATGTGCCTTCTGGTCATAAAGAGGAAGCCTATTTGTTTGCGAAGAAAAAAATTGATCAATACAAGAGAATTGGTACAATAG
>CAZKMH010000381.1:2208-4218 GCA_964553395.1 uncultured Rikenellaceae bacterium
GCTTTCTGGCAAGTGGGTCAATACCAAGAAGCAAAAAACTATTTTAACCAGCAAATCAAATATGATGAAGAAAGCATCAGACTCAGGAGACCTATCTCGCAAGTGGGGAATGCTCAGTACGATCTTGCTTCTACCTACGCTTTCTTAGGAGAAAAGACAAAAGCATACAAGTATCTGGAAGAATTTGTGAGTATGTATTTTCCTAAATTATGGCAAATAAGTTATGCAAAACACAATCCCTTTATGAAAAGCATTAGTAACGAAGAACGATATAAAAAGTCACTACAAAACATGGAAGCAAAATATCAGGCTGAGCATGAGAGGGTAAGGAAATGGCTTGAAGAGCAGGGGATGCTATGATTCCGTCATCTCGATGCAGCAAAAAAGGCTGTTGCAGAACAAAAGAATTAACTAACTTTGTAAGGCAGATGTAAGCAGAGAGGAGTATTTTTCGTGACCTATATAAACTGCACCTCTGTATTTAATTGATTATATGCGTAGTAGAAGAATAATTCGTCCCCTGCCTGGGGAGCGGGACACAAACAATCAAAGCCTTGATATATAACAATATTGAGGCTTTTTCCTTTCGTGCTGCCTGAAAATGCCGGAACATTTCCATTGATTATTCTGTTGCGAACATGTTTCCAGGGATTTCAGCTCCGGAGAAATCAGGGATTTGGCAAACCAAATGATTGATATATCTTTGACTGCCTGCCTTCAGACTAAAAATTATAAATCATCCGGGAGTCTGAAGGGAAGAAATTCATTCATGGATCGATCAGGCTTATGTAATATCAGTTTCAGTCACAAATCAATAAATCAGTGGCCTGGATGATAAAAATAAGTTCGATTGAACCAGGGCGGTATCCGGAAGATTATTGAATAATTATGAACAACTCATACCTGGATAAAATCCGGCAAAATCTTAAAACCAGGCATCTCAGGCACAGGGAGAAAGGTACTTACAGGTACATGTGGAAGACCGCCCTGAAAATAATCCTGATCTATCTTGCGGTTATGATCCCTGCAGTCCTGATAGGGAAATACCTTCTGGATATCAAGGGAATTTTCGATTATATAACCAACCGTTTCCCCGATTGGATGGTTCTTACCATTTTCTTACTTTCCGAGTCGTTCCTGGGAATGATCCCTCCCGACTTCTTTATCATATGGAGCGCAAAATTCAATTCTCCGCTCTTCTTTCTTACATTCCTCGGGGTACTCTCCTATGCAGGTGGTGCCATATCCTACTATATCGGATACATGCTTTTGAAAAACAAAAGAATGAAAGCCTATTTTGAACGGGTTCTTGTTAAATATATCAATCTGGTCAGAAAATGGGGCGGCGCTTTTATAGTCATCTCAGCCCTGTTCCCCTTCTCCCCCTATTCCATGGTCATAATAGCCGTGAGCCTGTTTAAATATCCGTTCAGACTGTACCTTATTTATGGTATCTCACGGATCATAAGGTTTCTTATCCAGGGAGTGTTTTACCTGGGCATCCTTAATCTTGATTCGATCCTGAGTTAACCGGATAAACCTGCCGGAAATCCATCTTCAATTGCTTCAAAGCGCAGCAATCAGGATCTTACAACTGAAGGTTTTGTTTTGTACCCGGTCAGCCCAAAATAGATTATAAAGGCGAAACAGACAAGCGGGATTATAAACCCGAGAGCCATATTCGACACATCGGCAATGCGGCCCATCAGGATGGGTATGAGCGCTCCCCCCACTATCGACATTACAAGTATCGACGATCCTTTTTTGGTAAGCGGACCAAGATCCTTGATTCCCAGCGCGAATATTGTCGGGAACATTACCGACATGAAGAAATATGTTGAAAACAGGGCGACGACCGAAGTCCATCCCAATCCGGCCACTACAAGGGCCATAGTTATAACGTTTGCCGTAGCATAGACAGCAAGCAGCCTGTTGGGACGTACCATCCGCATAAAAATAGTACTCCCTGTGAACCGGCCGAGCCAGAACAATCCCATTCCTCCAAATCCG
>CAZKMH010000382.1:0-4214 GCA_964553395.1 uncultured Rikenellaceae bacterium
CCCGGCCCCCTTCTCTGCTGTCGCAAAGAAGGGGGTGACCATTGAATTACATTACAAAACCTTCCCCCTCTTTGCGTGAGCAGAGAGGGGGACGCAAGGGGGTGAGTACGTGTGACCTAATAACAATTACATCTCACTTAAATTCTTTTTTCTAATTTTATCACTCAAATCTAAAATCATATCCTATGAAAAAATCACTGTTTCAAATCAGCGCCTTGCTGGTGCTTATTCTTGCTTTGTCAGCAACACTTAGTGCAGAAGTAAAGTTGCCTGCCATATTCGGCGACAATATGGTTTTACAGCAGCAGACTGATGCAGCAATCTGGGGCACGGCTTCAGCAAATACAACTGTCAGGGTAACTACTTCCTGGAATAAGAAAACCTATTCTGCAAGAACCGACAGGGAGGGCAGGTGGAAGGTTAAGGTTCCAACGCCCGATGCAGGCGGACCATTTAGTGTGACCATCAGTGACGGCAAAGCTATCACTCTAAAGAATGTACTTATCGGTGAAGTGTGGGTATGCTCCGGCCAGTCAAATATGGAAATGCCTGTGAAAGGATACAGGAATCAGCCCATTCTGGGATCAACTGAATCCATAGCAACATCTTCAAATCAAAATATCAGACTGATTACTGTTCCAAAGTTAGCCAGCCTCAACCCTCTGGATGATTTCAATGGATCATGGAAATTATGTGAGCCACAGAATGTAAGCGAATTCAGTGCTACGGCCTATTTCTTTGGACTGATGCTGAACCAGGCACTTGATGTACCGGTAGGCTTGATAAACACAAGCTGGGGAGGAACAAGGATTGAACCATGGATCAGTGAAACCGGGATCAAAAACTTCGACTGGGTTAAGCTTCCCGATAAAAATATCCAGCAGGAAAAACTTTCCCCGCAGACACCAACAGTTCTTTTTAATGCAATGATCAATCCCATAGCCGGTTATGGTATCCGTGGAGCGATCTGGTATCAGGGCGAATCAAACCGCAATGAACCTTCGGAATATCAGAAGCTTATGCCCGGACTGGCTGAAAACTGGAGGCTGGTATGGGAAGTCGGTGAGTTCCCGATGTACTATGTTCAGATAGCTCCCTTCGATTACGGTCCCGTGGGATTGAATTCTGCCTTTCTGCGGGAAGCTCAGCTTAAGGCTTCAGCAGCTACAAAAAATTTCGGAATGGCTTGTATCATGGAGACAGGTGAGAAGGACTGTATTCATCCTGCCAACAAAAAAGCAGCAGGAGACCGGCTGGCTTACCTGGCGCTAGTAAAAACTTACGGAATGAGGGGTTTTTCATGTGAAGGCCCGGTGCTCAAAGAGATGAAGATAGAAGGAAACCAGGTAATGCTGACTTTCGATAACGCTCCTATGGGATTG
Organism: uncultured Rikenellaceae bacterium; assembly: GCA_964553395.1. Lineage (GTDB taxonomy): Bacteria > Bacteroidota > Bacteroidia > Bacteroidales > VadinHA17 > LD21. The sequence goes on from CAZKMH010000382.1 coordinate 1,383, forward strand.
ACCTCATTCGGAAAAGAGCTCTCATGCTTCGAGATTGCCGGAGCAAATAAAAGATTTTTTCCTGCAAAGGCATTCATTACCGGATCGGGAGTAACATTATTCTCACCATCAGTCGGTCAGCCTGAAGCGGTTAGATATGCTTTTAAGGATTACATTATCGGCGACCTTTTTAACGTGGAAGGATTGCCGGCATCGTCTTTCAGAACTGATACCTGGGAAGAATAATGTATATTAGGCATGCGGTATGCGGCATGTGGAGGGCGGCTACTGGTTTTTATAACCCGGTAGCCGGACGCCGGTAGCCGCTAGCCGGAAATAGTGAACATCTCCTCATAGTGAGGCATCGGATCAAAGATGCCTCCTCCTGTTTTATAGAACTCCTTATTAAGTTCATATACACCATTCTTTACCTGTACCCACGGAGCATCCTTACGCGGATGATATCCAAGCATTGCATTCCAGTTTTTGTAATTCTGATGCCCGTTACTCTCAACAAGCCCCAGGTTACCAATGCCGGGGAATGAACCCAGCCTGGCGGCAACGTTCTTGTTCCATTCCACCAGCACAGGATTAACAGTGAGGTCGGCACAGAAGCACGGGGTATTCCGTTCGTGTGCTGCCTGTGCTATCTTCATGGTCATGCTCAGGGTTTTTGCAATAGCTTTAAGAGCGACAGCCTTATATCCCATCTCAATTCGCTTTATCGCATCTTCCTCTGTATGTGCACTTTCATCAGAAGCCAGCCTTGCCGGGATATCATTGACATCTATTTCCAGTTCCTCCGGAAAAGGTTCTTCGATGATAGCAATCTGGTCAAATGCCCCAATACTTTTTGCATGGTCGAGAAGCTTTAAAAGTGTTTCTTTCTTTTCATACCTGCCATTCGCATCAAAATAATAAGGAAGCTTCCCGCTTTTTGTATATGTTGTTTTTACATTCCCGATGGCATTATGGATCGCAGTTAAGCGTGCCTTATCCTTTTCAAGCATTTCATCCTGTGTCCCGGGCTGGCCAATCTTGATCTTCATGAAAAAGTATCCCTGGTCGGTGGCAGCTTTTATCTCATCGATAGGAATTGCATAGGCCATCAGTGGAATTCCTGCTACCTTTTCGTGCCTGCTTGAAAGGGCAGGTTTGTATTTTGCCGGTACAAGTCCGTCGAATGTCGTTATGCCATTTTCTTTTGCATAGAGCAGCCAGGCGGCATTATCCAGACCGACAAGCGCATTAAGTGCAAATGTTTTCCTGAGTTGCGGATTGTTCGTAATCTTTTGACCGAACGCATAAACCTCGGGCAGGATTGCATCAAGCAAATCCACAGGTGAGGTAAAAGTCTGGCCATTAACAATCTGCATGGCTCTTTCGGTCATTGCATACATAAGGGCATTCCCTCCTGCTTCAGAGTGTGAGGCAAATACCTGTGCATCAGACCACAGTACACTCTGTGAACAAAGGCCAATGGAATGAGCGCCCGAACTGCTTTCAAGATAGGAGATTGACTGCCAGATCTCTCTCATGTATCCCCCCTTGAATCCGAAAGGCCTTATCAGCGGTTCCCTCTCAAAATTTGAGCTAACCCTCGAGATGCTTATCTTTTTAGCTTCAGCAGGTGCACAGGATGCTAACAGCACCTCCAGGGGCGAGACAATTGCTGCTGCCCCGGCAGCCACGAGGCCACCCTTAATAAATGTACGACGGTTTGTCATTGAAAAATCAGATTAATTCATACTTTTTAAGAAACCCATTCAGGAATTCCATATCTTTTCTCAGTTTGCTTACTATTATCTCCTGTTTTCTGGTAAGTGAATAGCCCTCCTCACTTTTGTCAAACAGGGGATATTCTACATGGAGAGTTATGGGTCCTGAAATATTCAACTCCCTGACCGTTTTAAAGTAGAGGTCCCAGTTAACCATTCCTTCACCCAGCGGAACTGTAAGCGCTGCAGGTTTCCCTTTTACTGTGGCCCATGTAAAGTCTTTGATAGCCAGGGTTTTAATATAAGGTGCTAATAACCGCAACCCCAGCATCCATGTATTGGCACCTTCAACCATAGCGTGCCGCACGTCATACTGACACCCAATAAATTCAGGCGGCAGACCTCGCAGAAGCTCATGCAGATCCCATACCGGGCCGCCTATCCTGGCCCCGGCATGATTTTGATAACCTCCGTGAATCTTATACTTTTTGTTGAGATCGGTGATGGCTTTAATGGCAGGTTTATACGATGTAAGGGTTTCCCAGATACCCTTTTTAAGGTCGTAATCAGCCCATCCAAGCCTGTAATGTGTTATGCCAACCGAGGAGCCAGTTTTCAGGATCCTTTCAGTGAACGGATCATCCGGTGTAAGGATTGCAGTAACCATCATATCGAGTGCCAGGTTGTACTTTCCGGCCTCCGATGCCAGTTTTGGCAGATCCTCTTCGACCTTTTCAGGCACCACCTTGCCAGCAGGCCGGACGGTAAGATCAAATCCCTCGATTCCTGACTTGTTAAGACATTCGCACATAAAGCTAAAATCGTAAGGATCAAGAGGTTTTGAAAATAATCTGATCGGAAATTTCTTTTTAGCCTGTATCGGATCTGCAATATAGCCTCGCGACATAAATGGTATTGCGGCACCTGCGGCTGCTACTGTTGATATAAAATCTCTCCGGTTCTGTTTCATAATTCGCTTAACTTCTTTAAAGTTTCCAGGGTTTACGGTATTCATAGTGAAGAAGGCTGTTGGCTTTTTCACTATTGGTAAACCGTTCCTTATCCGGATCCCACTGTAATCTCTCTTTGACATCCAGGGCGATATTTGCCAGGTGAGCAAAGCTGGTCGATCTGT
>CAZKMH010000383.1:0-4198 GCA_964553395.1 uncultured Rikenellaceae bacterium
GCAGCCTTACGCACAGCAAAATGACAATACCTACAATACGTGGAACAATTTCAGCCGAATTCAACAATAAAGGCAGTTCTGAAGAATATGTAATTTCCATTCCCGCAAACATGGAATGTGATCTGGTTCTTCCAGGGAGGAATCCAATGAAACTGAATACTGGAATTAACAGGATAAAATTTGAATATTAATTTAGAAATTATGAAAAGAAATTTATTCCTGTTAGTAATACTCGGACTTTGCCAGTTCCATACTGGTTGCCGGAATGAATCAGTAAAAACTGACTTCAAAGCCGATGTAATCGTTTATGGCGGAACATCGGCAGCTGTCACTTCAGCAGTTCAGGTTGCCAGAATGGGAAGATCGGTCATAATGGTCTCTCCCGATACACATCCCGGTGGTCTTACCTCTTCCGGGCTGGGTTTTACTGATACCGGAAACAAAGAGGTTATCGGTGGTCTCGCCCGTGAGTTCTACCAGCTTATTTATCAGCACTATCAGAAACCTGAGTCATGGAAATGGCAGAAACAGTCGGAATACGGTAACAAAGGACAGGGAAATCCGGCTATCGACGGCGAGAAACGTACAATGTGGATTTTCGAACCGCATGTTGCCGGGGAATCATTTGAAAAAATGATAGCCGGCAACAAGATCACAGTTTACAGGAATGAGTGGCTCGACCGTGAAAACGGAGTAGAAACAGAAGAAAGAAAGATCCGGTCATTTAAGACTCTCTCCGGGAAAACCTACAGAGGTAAGATGTTCATTGATGCAACTTATGAGGGAGATCTTATGGCTTCTGCCGGAGTGAGTTATACTGTCGGTCGCGAAGCCAACAGTGTTTACAATGAAACCTGGAACGGAGTGCAGAAAGGTGTATTCCATCATGGCCATTGGTTCAGGGATAACATTGATCCTTATAAAATACCCGGAGATCCTTCAAGCGGTCTTCTTCCCCGCATCTCACCCGAAATTCCCGGCGAGAACGGCACCGGCGACAACAAGATACAGGCATATTGTTTCAGATTGTGCCTCACACAGAATCCCGAAAACAAAGTTCCGATAACCAGACCGGAAGGTTACGACAGCACGCAGTACGAGTTACTCGTCAGGTTATCAGCTACCAGATGGGATGAATTCTTTGCGAAATATGATGCCATACCCAATCAGAAAACCGATGTTAACAACCATGGACCATTCAGCTATGATAATATCGGCATGAACTGGGATTACCCGGAAGCATCATATGAAAGAAGAAAAGAAATAATTGATGAGCACATCCTGTATCAGAAAGGGCTGCTTTATTTCATGGGAACAGATCTCAGGTTACCGCAATGGGTAAGAGAAACTATGAACTCGTGGGGGTATTCAAAAGATGAATTTACAGATAACGGATACTGGCCTTACAATATCTATGTAAGGGAAGCACGCAGAATGATCGGGAAATATGTAATGACCGAAAATGATGTGCTTGTAAAAAGACCCGTACCGAATCCTATCGGAATGGGCTCATACACAATGGATTCTCATAATGTCCAGAGATACGTTACCCCCGAAGGATTCGTTCAGAATGAAGGTGATCTTGGCGTAGGGGCTCCCAGGCCATATCAGATTGACCTCGGTTCAATAATGCCAAAAAAGGAAGATTGTGAAAATCTTCTTGTTCCTGTATGTGTTTCATGCTCACATATTGCCTTTGGTTCGATCAGGATGGAGCCGGTGTTTATGATCCTCGGCCAGAGTGCCGGAACAGTAGCATCGATGGCACTTAATAAAAAGAAAAGCATTTATGATCTGACATATGAGGAGATCAGGGCTAAACTTCTGGCTGACGGACAGATCCTGGAATTTTAAACTTATAAAACTTAAATAGATATAAATGAATAAATATTTTTTTATTCTGACCATTCTCCTGACTTCCCTTCCTGCAGTAACCCTCAATGCACAGGTTACCACACTGACACTATGGCCAGACGGGATTCCGGGTTCAATCCGTGATGCATCTTATGTTGAGGTTTCCACTGTAACCGATGGAGTAATAACAAGATGGATAAAAGTGACTGATCCTTCAATCACTGTTTGTTTGCCTGCGAAAGAAAAAGCTACAGGAACCGCTGTACTTATCTGTCCCGGAGGCGGATACGGGACTCTTGCATTTGGTCATGAAGGAAATGATATCGCAAAATGGCTGAATGACAATGGCATAGCCGGAATAATCTTAAAGTATCGGCTCCCGTCTGATATGATCATGAAGGATAAATCTGTTGGACCACTGCAGGATGCCCAGGAGGCTATGCGCACAATCCGCCGCAATGCTAAAGCATGGAATATCAATCCAGACAAAATCGGAGTTATCGGATTCTCAGCTGGCGGTCATCTTGCATCGACCATATCGACGCATTATGCAGAAAAAGTATATGAATCAGATACAACAAGTGCCCGGCCCGATTTTTCCCTGCTTCTATATCCGGTGATCACTATGGATGCCTCCTTCACTCATGCAGGGTCAAAAAGAAATCTCATTGGAGAGAATCCGTCTGAAGAAGCAATTAAGCGTTTCTCAAACGAACGCCGGATAACCGAAAAAACTCCACCGGCCTTCCTTGTCCACTCTGCTGATGACAAATCTGTTCCCGTTAAGAACAGCATTATATATTACAAAAGACTGGTGAAATATAATATCCCTTCCGAACTTCACATATTTCAGAAAGGAGGGCATGGTTACGGACTTGCAGTAAACAGGGAGACCCAGTCGGCATGGCCTGAATTATGCATCAGCTGGCTGAAAGTCTCCGGATTTTAACTATCCTGAATGAAAAGAATTATATTATTGCAGATCTCACTGTTGTCCCTTCTTATTCTGAGTCTGAACTCCTGTTCATCTTCGGAAACAAGACCTGTTGATTACGTCAATCCGTTCATCGGAACGCAATTTTTCGGACATACATTTCCCGGTGCTTCCCTGCCATTTGCGCTGGTGCATGTAAGTCCTGACTGCAATACTACCGGGTGGACCTACGCTGCAGGTTATACCTGGTCAGATAACACAATAATGGGCTTCAGCCATACTCATTTCAGCGGTGTTGGCATGACGGCCGGTGGTGATATTCTTCTCCAGCCAACCGTGAATAACAGACTTCAGATCGTCCCCGGGTCCCGGGATGATCCGGATGAAGGGTACCGTTCAAGGTTCGATCATGCCGATGAGGTCGCCACTCCGGGCTATTATTCTGTTTTGCTGAAAGATTACAATGTAAAAGTGGAGCTCACAACATCAAAACGGACCGCTTTTCACCGTTACACTTTCCCGGAAACAAAAAATGCAAACATCATTATCGACATCGGCCATCAGATCGGTACTGCACAGGCACCGGAAAAGTCTGTTATTTCAATCGTCAGCGAAACCCGGATCGAAGGTTTTAAAAGCACTGCCACAGGGAAGGTTTACTTTTGTGCGGAATTCAATAAGCCGTTCCTGTATTACGGAACATTTGACGCAACCAGGAAAACTCCCGAATCAGATGGCGGGATCTTTCCTTTTAAAAATGGTGAAAAAGGAGAAAGGATAGGAGCTTTTATTAGTTATAATACTACGAAAGATGAACAGATACTTGTTAAGGTAGCTCTTTCATATACCTCCATAGAGGGTGCCGGAAAAAATCTTGACGCCGAAATTACTGACTGGGATTTTGACAGAATAAGGAAAGAAGCCTCGGATACCTGGAACAAAGAATTGTCGAAAATTGAAATTAATGGCGCTACCGGTGAACAGATGGAGATATTTTATTCTTCCCTTTATCATTCCCTTCTTGCACAGTATATTTCCCAGGATGTTGACGGGAAATATTTCGGAATGGACGGAAAGGTCCACGAAGCAACAGGTTACGACTTTTACGGATCATTCTCATGCTGGGACACATACAGGTCGCAACATCCTCTTCTGACTATCATCGCGCCTGAACATGTCAATGATTTTCTAAAATCCATCGAAGCCAAAATCAGAGATTTCGGATGGCTCCCGGCTCAGCACTTTTCGAATACATTCCGCGAATCCATGGTCGGTGACCATCTGATCCCGATAATCGTTGACGGATACCTTAAGGGTTACCATGACTTTGACGTGGAATTCGTATATAATGCCATGAGGAAAAAAGCGCTTGAGAAACCTCAGCCCCCTGTGCCGCTAAGCTCCGGAACA
>CAZKMH010000384.1:0-4186 GCA_964553395.1 uncultured Rikenellaceae bacterium
ACAAGGCCATTATCGGGGACGCGGGAACGGCCCGGAGCACCTCGGGATTTGCCGGAATCGGCTACCGTTTCTGATCGAACCGACCCTCCAAGGATCAGACCGATCTGAAGGGGGCAGGTCAGCGACGGGGAAGCGGACTCCCCGCGCTGACCGGGACGGTCGCCGGACCTGTCTGTTCGATTCGGGATGCCGACCCCATCGGCATGGGTATAATGGCCGGGAAGAGGAGGCAACCATGAGCGGGCCGTTGCGCGGGATTCGGGTGCTCGACCTTTCGAGGGTTCTCGCAGGGCCCTTCTGCACGATGATCCTGGGCGATCTGGGGGCCGATGTGATCAAGGTGGAGAGGCCGGAGGCGGGGGACGACACCCGGGAATGGGGCCCCCCGTTCGCCGCCGGCGAATCGGCCTACTACCTCTGCGTCAACCGGAACAAGAGAAGCGTCGCGCTGGACCTGAAGACGAAGGCCGGCGCGGGGACCGCGCGGGATCTCGCCGCAAAGAGCGACGTCTTCATCGAGAACTTCCGCGTCGGCGCCGCCGCGAAGATGGGGCTGGGGTACGAGGAGCTGAAGAAGACGAATCCGCGGATCGTCTACTGCAGCATCTCGGGGTACGGTCAGACGGGGCCCTACCGCGACGTCCCGGGGTACGACTTCATCATCCAGGCGATGAGCGGGCTGATGAGCATCACGGGGGAGAGCGGCGGGGAGCCGATGAAGCTCGGCGTGGCGACCGTGGACCTGACGACCGGCCTGTACGCCGCCGTCGCGATCCTGGCGGCTCTCCGGGAGCGGGACAGAAGCGGCCTCGGGCAGCGCATCGACCTATCGCTCATGGACTCGGCGATCTCCTGGCTCGCCAACGTGGGGAGCAATTACCTCGTTTCGGGGGAGGTCTGCTGCCGTTACGGCAACGCCCACGCGAATATCGTCCCCTACCAGGTGTTCCTGGCGAAAGACCGCCACATCGCGGTCGGGATCGGGAACGACGGCCAGTGGCGGAAGTTCTGCGAAATCGCGGATGCCCCGGACCTGGCCTCGGACGGCCGGTTCGCGACCAATCCGGACCGGGTGAAAAACCGGGGTGAACTGATCCCGCTCCTGGAGAAGATCTTCCTGCGCCGCGACAGCTCCTTCTGGATCGAAAGCCTGTGGAGGGAAGGGATCCCCGCGGGACCGATCAACACCGTGGACAAGGTCTTTGCCGATCCGAACACCGCATCCCGGGAAATGGTCATCGAGATGGCTCATCCCGCGGCCGGGAAGGTCCGGCTGATCGGATCCCCCATGAAGTTCTCGGGGACGCCGGTGGAGTACCGGCTCCCTCCGCCACTCCTGGGCGAGCATACCGCTACCGTGCTGAAGGAACGGCTCGGCCTCGAATAGGACCCCACCTTTTCCAATCGTTTTCCCGCCTCGCTTTGTATATTATTACCTTGTTTTTTATCTACCGGTCCTCACAGGACAAGGAGGTCATCCATGAAGCGAACCATTCTGATCACTCTTGCACTGGCCCTGATCGCCCTTCCGGCTCTGGCGCAAGACAAGACGCGCCTGTCCGTCGCCACCGGCGGAACGGGCGGCGTGTACTACCCCCTGGGCGGGGCCGTCGCGAACGTGCTCTCCAAGAATTTGCCTGGCGTCGTGGCCACCGCCGAGGTGACGAGCGCCTCGATCGACAACCTGAAGCTCATCGGCGCCGGCAGGGCGGACATCGCCTTCACCATGGCGGACAGCGCCTGGGAGGGGTACAACGGCACAGGAAAATTCCAGGGGAAGCTGCCCCTGCGTGCCATCGTCGTCCTCTACGACAACAAGACCCAGGTCGTGACCGTCGAGGGCAGGGGGATCGAGAGGATGAGCGACCTGAAGGGGAAGAGGATCTCCACGGGCGCGCCCGGAAGCGGCACGGAGCTCATCGCGCTGCGGCTTCTCGAAGCGTACGGCATCGACACGGAGAAGGACGTCAAGCGCGAGAAGCTCAGCGTCGCGGAATCGGTGGGCGCGATCAAGGACAACAAGATCGACGCCTTCATCTGGTCGGGCGGCCTTCCAACAGCGGCGATCATCGACCTGGCCGCCTCACCGGGCCAGAAGATCAAGCTCCTGGACCATTCCGACGCCCTCCCCGCCATGGTGAAAAAATACGGGCCTCTGTACGTGTGGGATTCGATCCCCGCGAAGACGTATCCCGGCCAGGAGAAGGACGTGAGCATCCTCTCGGTCTGGAATATCCTGGCGGTCAACGAGAAGATGGACGAGAAGCTGGCCTACGCAATAACGAAGACGATCTTCGAGAAGAAACCGGATCTCGTGGCCGTGCACAAGGAAGCCCAGCACATCGCGCTGGAGAACCAGCTCAAGGGAGGTTCGCCCATCCCGTTCCATCCCGGCGCCTGGAAGTATTTCGCGGAGAAGGGCGTGAAGAGGCCCTGATCCGGCGTGAGCCTGCCGCGGTGGCTGCCCCTCCTGCTGCTGGCCGCCGCGGGAGGGACTTTCCTCTTCCGGCCTGCGACCGTGCTCGAATTCGAGAATACCGGGCGAGGGGTCGTCGCCCGGTACGCCGTGAAGGCAGGGGATGCGTTCTCCATCACGTACCAGCACTCCATCTACCGCCAGCCGGTGGTCGAGGAGTTCTCGGTGGGCCCGGGCGGGGAACTGATCCTGACCGGCGTCCGCAGCGATAGCGGGGCGGTCCTGGAGTACTTCGGATTCAGCGACTCCCGGCCGTTCCACGCCTTGAACCGGCCGATGCGGACGATCGTGTTCCGGGTGGCCATGGAAGGAGCGCAGACGCTGACCTTGGGCGGCCGGCGGATCTCGTTCCTTCGCCTGGGCGATCCCGGCGACCGGATCGCGCTACGACTTGCCGACGTTTCCCTCGCGACCCGCGGGGTCGGGTGGGCTGCAAGACAGATGCGGCGGATGGGAATCTTCGCATGGCCGAGGAGTAGCCGGTGACCGACAGGCGCGTCGAGGAAACCGGGCCGGAACTCCCCGGGCTGGACGTGGGGGTCAGCGAGGAGGCCCTCAAGGAAGCCGAAAAGTTCGTGGAGGTCGAAGAGGGAGCGGCCAGCCACTTCAAGGGGAAAACCAAGGTATTTCTCGTCGCGGTGGGCGTGCTCATGTCGCTCTTCCACCTGTACGCGGCCTACGGGATCGTCCCCGCCCAGATCCTGCGGGCCATCCATGTGGGCTTCGTCCTCTTTCTCACGTTTTTCCTCTTCCCGGTCATTCCCAGGTTCCGCGACCGGATCATGGCGTTCGACGTGGTCCTGGCTCTTCTGTCCGTTGCCACCATCGTTTACATGTTGGTCGACTTCGACAACTTCATCTACCGTGCCGTCACTCCCACCCGCTGGGACCTCTTCTTCGGCACCGCGCTGATCCTGCTCATCCTGGAGGCGCTGCGCAGGACGTCCGGGTGGATCATGCTGGGAGTGGTGGTGTTCTTCCTGGCGTACGCCATGCTGGGGGCCTACCTGCCGGAGCCCTGGACCCACCGGGGGTACGACCTGGAGCGCCTGGTCGGCCAGATGTACATGACATTGGAGGGGATCTTCGGGACGCCCATCGACGTCTCGTCCACGTTCATCATCCTCTTCACGATCTACGGGGCCATTCTCCAGTTCTCGAACGCGGGGAAGTTTTTCATCGACTTCTCGTTCACGGCGCTCGGCGGGTCGCGCGCGGGTGCCGGGCGGACGGTCGTCCTCTCTTCCTTCCTTCTCGGGGGGCCCTCGGGAAGCGGCGTCGCCACGACGGTGACCCTGGGCGCGGTGGCCTACCCCCTGCTCGCCCGTGCGGGGTACGGGAAAGAAGCCGCCGGAGGTCTCCTCGCGGCGGGGGGTTTGGGCGCCATCCTCTCCCCGCCGGTCCTGGGCGCGGCGGCCTTCCTGATCGCCGAGTTCCTCAAGATCTCGTACCTCGACGTGATCCTGATGGCGACCATCCCCACGCTCCTTTACTACCTCTCCCTCTTCGTGATGGTGGAAATCGACTCCCGGAAGTTCCGAATGCAGAGCGTGGTGATCCAGGGCTCCGCGGGACTGTGGGCGCTGACGCGCCGATACGGGTTCCACTTCACGTCCCTGGTGGCCATCGTGGTGTTCATGTTGGTGGGCTACACCGCCATCGCGGCCGTGTTCTGGGCCACGATCATCGCCTTCGGCTTAAGCTTCCTGC
>CAZKMH010000385.1:0-4185 GCA_964553395.1 uncultured Rikenellaceae bacterium
CCCACTAAGAGCCTCTCTAAAAACAATAAACAAATTCGTACTGGCTCATTCCGGATGGATAATGAAACACCTGAACCGTAGTCCCGGAATCAGCCTCAACGGAAACGGTAAAAAATATGCTGACGGTGAGTTAAATCTCATCATGGGGCAAGAATTTGTTCTAAGGACAATTGAATCCGTAAATTTTTTTGTCAGACTAAATGATCATGTGATTGAGGTTGGACAGAAAGATATCAGCGACAGGGAAATAACCAGGCTACTTCTTGAAAGATGGTATATTCAGAAAGCACGGGAGATTTTAAGCGGTAGAATGAAAGAGATATTGACCAGGTACATTGATTTTAAATTCTCACCTTCAGGTCTGGTTATCAGGACATTAAAAAGCCGATGGGGCAGTTGCACATCAAAGGGAAAGATAACCCTCAATTCAGAGCTGGTTAAACTCGATCAGAGATTGATCGAATATGTGATCATTCATGAATTGTGCCATCTTAAATATCACAATCATGGCATTTACTTTTACAAACTTCTTGCCGAATTAGTTCCTGATTATAAATCGATCAGAAAAGAACTGAGGAACTACAATACTAATTAATCACAGGGTTACAATACACTGAATTCCTGGCCTCTGGCCGGGATTTCAAGATTTTTGTATCCTTCTTTCAGAAGCTCTTCAAAATACTTCTTCTGTGTTTCATATTCGCCATGAACAATAAAGGTCTTTTCTAGACCGCTCTTTTCCTGGCATCCAAGAAAATCTATCATCTCCCTGTAGTCAGCATGCCCCGAAAATGATTCGATCTTTCTCACTTCTGCATTTACCTTATACACAGTACCATGTATTGACACCTCCTTATCGCCCCTGAGTATCCGTGCTCCCAAAGTTGATGGCGAACAGTATCCCACTGCAAGCACAGTATTTTTTGGATCTGATATATTATTTGCAAGATGATGCTTTACACGACCGGCTTCCATCATTCCCGATGCCGAAATTATCACACATGGTTTCTTGTTATCATTCAGCTTTTTAGAATCTTCCTGCCGGGTAATGTAAAAGAGTCTGTTAAAACCGAATGGATCCGGATCGGTTTTGAGCACTTCCTGAAATTCTTTGTTAAAACATTCAGTGTGCATACGGAAAACTGTTGTTGCATTTACGGCCAACGGGCTATCGACATATATATCGATCCTCGGGAGTTTTCCATGATTAAAGAAATTATTGAGGGAATATACTATCTCCTGAGTACGGCCGACACTGAAGGCAGGAATAATAAGTTTGCCACCCTTATCTAAACAGGTGCCTTTCAGAATATTGAGAAGTTCAATGTCGGCAGCTTCATAATCCTGGTGACGCCTGTCACCATAGGTCGATTCAGTGATTACAACATCAGCCTGCGGGAAAGGTACAGGCGGAGCAAGCATCCTGTTCACAGGTCTGCCTATGTCGCCGGTATAGGCAATTCTTTTGATCTGTCCATGTTCAATGATCTGCAGGTTAGCTACTGCGCTACCCAGCATGTGCCCGGCACTGGTGAACCTCACTTTAATATTTTCATCAATCCTGAAATTCATGTCAGATGGTATCCCGATAAAGAGGTTCATACAAGCTGCAGCATCCTGCTGGGTGTAGATGGGAGTAACAAGGGGAAGGCCTTTCTTAGCCCTGCGTTTATTGAATGTATAGGTATCATGCTCTTGTATAAAACCGGAATCAGCAAGCATTATCGCACACAGATCGCGTGTTGCATTAGTGCACACAACTGAACCCCTGAAGCCGGATCTGTACATGTACGGTATCAGTCCGGAGTGATCAATATGGGCATGGGTAAGAATTATATGGTCGACTGTTTCGGGTTCGAAACCAAGGTCCCTGTTCATGCCGTCTGTTTCAAGTCCCTTGCCCTGGAACATCCCGCAATCGAGGAGCAGTCTTTTGCCAGAATCTGTTGTAATAAGGAATTTACTGCCGGTCACTTCACGGGAAGCACCAAGAAATTTTATCTTCATTATAAATTTTTTTTCTTAAAGATAGTGAATTTGCCGTGGAGTCAAAAGCTCATTCGAAATGTTATGGATATCTGTCAGAATGATTGCAAGATTGCATGATTGCACGATTACATGATTGCACGATACCTAAATCTTAATACCCAGGATGGTAATATCGTCGACCTGAGCTGAATCGCCTTTCCATTTTTCCAGCTCCATTTCCAGTATATTTCTTTGCTCAACCAGTGGCCGGTAATAAATCTCTGTCAGCAGGGCTTTGAGCTTTGATTTTTTGTATTTGGAACCGTCAGGTCCACCGAATTGCGAGGCGAATCCATCTGAAAAAATGTAAATGGTATCACCTCTGTTAACATTGATCACATAGTTAGTAAATGGTGCTTCCTCACCATGATGGATCCCGATAGGCATTCTGTCGGCTCTGTACTCCCTGAACTCACCGCCCTGGACTATAAAGAGCGGATTAAATGCACCTGAATACTGAAGCTTTTTCCGGTCTTTGCTCAGAACGCAGAAAGCGATATCCATTCCGTCGGCGGCCTCTCCTGCCTTTCCTGTCTGGTGAAGCGCAGTTACCGTCTTCTGACGAAGGAGATTAAGCACTTTGTTTGCCTGAAGACCCCGGGAATGTGCAACTATCTCATGAAGGGTTGAAATGCCCATGGTGCTCATGAATGCTCCTGGCACACCATGACCGGTACAATCTGCAACAGTAAAGAATACCGACTTATCATTTTCACCCAACCAGTAGAAATCACCGCTCACCATATCCCTGGGTCTGAAGAGGATGAAATAATCCGAAAAAGATGCCCTGAAAAGATCCTCCATGGGAAGCATTGCCTTTTGGATCTTCCCTGCATATGCTATGCTGGAGGTGATTTCCTCTTTCTGGGCAGCTATTTCAGCTGTCCTCTCCTTCACTTTTTCTTCGAGTTGTCTGTTTTTCTCATGAAACTGTTTTTCCCTGTAGCGAACAATTATAATGACGAGGAGAAGGAAAATGAATCCAATCATTAAATAGAACAGTGGGGTTTGGGTGAAAAGAGTTGTAATTGTAAATCTTACAGACTGGGGTTTTCCTATATTACCCCAGAGATCTTTTGCCCTTACCTGAAGGACATATTCACCTGGTTCTGTTACTGCTTTTTCGTAATGTGTCATTATTGACCAGGGCGACCAGTCGTCCATGACCTTATTAATAATGTACTGATACTGAGTGGTATTCTGTTTCAAATATCCGGGTGCTACAATATCAAAATTGATGGCATTGTCTCCCTTTTCAAATTCTATATCTTCCAGATTAAAACGGATCCCCTTCTGATTCGAGATGCTTTTAATAAAAACATTTATCAGCGGACTTATTTTTGAAGACCTGAGACGATCAATCCCGTAAAGTCTGTTGCTGCCGTCTATTATCCATAGATTATCATTTTCAACTGCCACATAACCCACATTATCAAATACTTTTAATAAGGATAACTCTATATCCCTGATTCTGGTGACCGCTCCGGGTTCAATCCACTTATCTTCCATTCTGATCAGCCGGCAGTTTGAAAGCGGAAAATGAAATACCATATTATCTTCAGTGAGTGATTTGTCCGGAACATAATGATCAAATTTGTGAGTGATCCTGTTGTACAAATACATTCCGGTTTCACTGTAGAGGAAAACAGAATCATTTAACATATCGAGTATATATCGCTCCGGAAAATCTTTATCGGGACTATAAGTGAAATAAAAAAAGCCACCTTCATCTTCATTCCTCTCAGCTCTGTATGCTATATTGTCCCCGCCGAGCCAGAGTGTTTTTTCGTTTTCACGGAATATTGAGTAAACCGGGTTATAGAACTCAGGATCAGAAATTTCCGTTATCCATTTCTTGTCCTTATAAGTGATTGAAAAATAGCCATCGCTGGCTGCCACATAGTATATACCTTCGTATGGCAGCCAGTTTATAAAGTTTATATAACGGTCATCTGACACAAGTTCAGCTTTATGGTCAGTGATGTTAAATACTCCTCTATTGGTTGCGGCAAGGATCCCATATGGTGTTGTGACAAGCTGACGGCATTTTTCGTTAAGTCCCTCGACCTTTTTATAAAGATAATTGATTGATTTCAGGGTACTTATTTTCCTCCGGGAATATTTCACAATCGGTTTTGGCAGCAGGACCGGAGCCGG
>CAZKMH010000386.1:0-4175 GCA_964553395.1 uncultured Rikenellaceae bacterium
AGGCATTTGAAGTATGGAAAGTATGGAATCGAGCCCTTCCAGTGAAGCTTTAACCGGAACTCCGATAACAGGAATCGGCGTCTGAGCAGCTATGACACCTGGCAGATGGGCTGCCATCCCGGCGGCTGCAATGATCACCCTGATCCCTCTCCCTGCTGCTCCCTTTGCAAATTTTTCAACCTCCTCCGGGGTGCGGTGCGCCGAAAGTGCATTGATCTCAAAGGGAATCCCGAAATCATTCAGAACCTGAGCCGCTTTTTCCATCACAGCCATATCTGATGCACTTCCCATTATAATACTTACAAGAGGATCCATACTTCTAATTTGAATTTAACTTCCTGATAAAGGCAAAAATAAGCTATTATTTTCATATTTTCGCACCGGCTGACGATTCAAAAATCACCCGTATGAACGAAGTAAGAGTCCTTGATAAAACGTTCAGGGAGCTTATCTCTGAACAGTCGATCCGGAAAAGAATTGATGAAATTGCCTTACAGCTCAACCGCGATTTTGTGGGCAATGAGGTTATTTTTGTCGGTATTCTCAACGGAGCGTTCATGTTTGCAGCTGATCTTTTCAGGAAAATCGATCTTAATGCGAGGATCACATTCGTCAAGCTTGCTTCTTATCAGGGCATAAATTCGTCAGGATCGATCAAGGAGCTGATAGGATGGAACGAAGACATGGTTAATAAGATAGTTATCGTGGTTGAGGATATAGTTGATACGGGAGCAACCCTGGAACGAATAGTTAATGAGCTTGTTATCAGAAATGTCGCTGAAATTAAAATTGCAACAATGCTTCTTAAACCGACTGCCTATACAAAGGATATACCAATCAATTATATAGGATTTGAAATTCCGAACAAATTCGTTGTGGGATATGGCCTTGACTATTGCGGCTTCGGACGTAATCTGCGTTCAATTTATTCATTGGTACGTTAAATCAAATATTTTTTCTATGGTTAATTTTTTAATTTTTGGTCCTCCGGGATCAGGCAAAGGAACCCAGTCGGTAAAGCTGGCAGAAAAATTTAATTTGTCCCATCTCTCTACGGGTGATATGCTACGGGCAGAGATAGCTGCCGGCACTGAGCTCGGCAAAAGAATGAGCTCTATAATGTCGAAGGGTGAACTTGTTCCCGATGAAGTTGTAATTGAAATGATTGCTTCCAGAATCGACAGCACCAGGGATCGTACCGGATTTCTGTTTGATGGCTTTCCCAGGACAGTCGCACAGACAGTTGCACTTGAGAAAATGCTGAACGACAGGAAGATGAAGATCGACAGCATGCTCGTCCTTGATGTGGATCATGATGAACTTGTTAAAAGATTGGTAGCACGCGCTGAATTGTCGGGCCGGCCCGATGATAAAGATCCGTCTGTAATTGAAAACAGGATCGATGTCTATAAAGAAAAGACGGAACCGATAATCAATTACTGCCGGGAGAGGGGAATCTATCAGCCTGTGAATGGTGTGGGAAGTATTGATGATATATTCAGGAGGCTATCGAAGTACATTAAGAAACTGATCTGAGAAATACCAGGAAATCTGAATGACCGGATCTAATTTTGTTGATTATATAAAGATATTTTGCAGGGCAGGGAACGGCGGTGCCGGATCAGCTCATCTGCGGAGGGAGAAGTTTATACCCAAGGGAGGCCCCGACGGTGGTGATGGCGGCAGGGGCGGACATGTGATAGTGCGCGGGAACAACCAGATGTGGACATTACTTCACCTGAAGTTTCGCCGGCATGTTTTTGCCGGTAACGGTATCAGGGGAGGAGTACAGCAAAGTACCGGAGCCGATGGGAAAGATGAGATAATTGAGGTGCCCCTGGGAACAGTTGCAAAAATTGCTGATGCCGATACTGTACTGTTCGAGATAACATCCCATGGTGAAGAGAAGATCATCGCAAAAGGAGGCAGAGGAGGATTGGGAAATGTTCATTTCAAGTCATCGACCAATCAGACTCCGAGGTTTGCACAACCTGGAGAAGAAGGTGATTCCAACTGGTTCGTCCTGGAGCTGAAGATTCTTGCAGATGTCGGACTTGTGGGATTCCCGAATGCCGGTAAATCGACCTTACTGTCAGTTGTTTCAGCAGCAAAACCCAGGATAGCCGATTATCCTTTTACCACACTGACCCCCAACCTGGGGATCGTGAGCTACCGGGATAATAAATCGTTCGTTATGGCCGATATACCCGGGATTATCGAAGGAGCCCATGAGGGTAAAGGGCTGGGGATCAGATTTTTAAGACATATTGAAAGAAATTCACTTCTTCTTTTTGTTATACCTGCCGACACTAAGAACATCAGGGAAGAGTATGAAGTTTTGATAAATGAGCTCAGGATGTACAACCCGGAACTGCTCGATAAAAAACGGGTGCTGGCAATCTCAAAATCCGATCTTCTCGACGAAGAGCTGATGAACGAAACAAGGAAAGACCTGCCTGAGATCCCGAGGGTATTCATTTCATCAATAACCGGACTCGGACTGACAGACCTCAAAGATATGCTCTGGAAAGTACTGACAGGAAATTAATTAACGAAAATGCTTGAACAATTTGACCAGAGGCTTTTCCTTATTCTGAATTCGCTCAGCTCGCCCTTCTGGGACAAGATAATGCATGCCATAAGTGCCGTGTTGATCTGGGTGCCCCTGTACATTGCCATTCTGGTTTACCTTGGAACAAAGTACAAAAGGAAATTCCCCGTGATCATCTTTTTTACTGTGCTGGCTGTCTTGCTGGCCGATCAGTCGTCAGTTCACCTTTTCAAAAATGTTTTTCACCGTCTCCGTCCGTGTCACGAGCCGGCACTGGCCGGACTCGTTCACCTTGTGGATGGGAAATGCGGGGGATTGTATGGGTTTGTCTCATCGCATGCAGCGAATTCGTTCAACGTTGCCCTCTTCAGTCTGATGTTCATCCGGAAGAGATGGTTCAGTATCAGCATTATTTTATGGGCACTGGTTGTCGGATACAGCAGGATCTACCTGGGGGTTCATTATCCGGGTGATGTGGTCTGTGGTTCGATGCTGGGAGCGTTGATAGGATGGGGAATGTATAAGCTTTATGAGATGACGGATAAAAAGTTTCTCAGGTCTCTGAATGACCCGGACAATGCTGTGCTTTAAACTCAATTCTACCGATCCGTTCTTCAACCTTGCGGTTGACGAATCCATGCTCAGGAATACTAAGGAGGATTACCTGATACTTGGAATAAACAGCCCGTCAGTTGTCATAGGGAAGCACCAGGTCGCTCACAGGGAAACTGACACGAAGTTTATTACGGAGAATAAAATCCCGGTTATCCGGCGGATCTCCGGAGGCGGTGCCGTGTATCATGATCCCGGAAATCTGAATTTCTCTTTCATTCTTCAAAGTACACATGGGAAACAGGTTGATTTCAGAAAATATACCCTCCCTGTAATAGAATTCCTTAAATCTGAAGGGATAAAAGTTGATTTTGAAGGCAAGAGCGATCTGAAGGTAAATGGACTCAAAATATCAGGGAACGCCGAACACGTTTACCGGGAGAGAGTGTTGCACCATGGAACCCTTCTTTTCGAATCCCGGCTTGAAGCATTGAAAAGCTCTTTACGAAAAGATACCTCCGGGTATACAACCAGGGCTGTTGAATCCAATCCCACCTCAGTCATGAACCTGAAAAATCTGGTGAACAGGATTACCAATGTTGAGGAATTCAGGAACCGGATGCTGGAATTCTTTCTGAATGAAAAAGGTAATTCCCTGATAGAATTAACTCCGGATGAATTAACCTCGATAGGGTTACTTGCAGAGTCAAAATACGGGACATGGGAATGGAATTATGCATACGGGCCTGATTATCAATTTAGTAACAGATTTAAAATTAATGATGCAGCCTGTTCCTGCCGGATATCTGTGAAAGATGGTATCATCCGGGAGTGTGAAATTGAAGGAACAGATGAACTGAAAACAACAGCAAAAAAACTAATTGGCTGTAAACACATGCCGGAGGATATCGGGAAGATTTTAAAAGATGAAAATAATTTAATTTCAGATTCGGATATTTATAAGTTCTTTTAAAAATTATTGGATTCTGATAAACCCTTCCCCCGACCCCTTAGCCATCAACCTAAGGAGTTTTGGGGACAAAAGTTTCCCCTCCTTTTGAAGCTAATCTTT
>CAZKMH010000387.1:0-4170 GCA_964553395.1 uncultured Rikenellaceae bacterium
TAATACCTCATTGATTCAATAATCCTGTAATCAGCTGGCCTTTGTGAATGTCACCATCTGACCACCTTTCAGCCCTGGTTTAATAAACTCCAGCTTAACCCGGGTGACACCATTTGGCCAGTAACGTTTCAGTGAACGGTCAGTTATTTCAATGAATTCAATTTTGGGAGTTACCACTTTAGAGTTATAGGACATATTCAATGTAAATCCGTCACCTTCAAACTTCAGCTGTCCTGGCTTTACCTGAGAAACCTTACAATAGGTAATGATGTTTGAGCTTGTGGTTTTCCCGGGAACTAGTTCCGAAAGCACATAGTTATCACGGATCACAAAACTTTTACCCCTGTTAAGTGTATAGCTTCGCACCCAGCTCTTAACTTTTGCTGCTTCGGGGTAGGCACCTGCAATTTCAGTTGTAAAGGTTGCAGCTTTCGGACTGGCAACGAAAGTTGAGTTCTTAGCCTTGAAATTGGCGCCCTGCATTTGATCGGTTCCGTTGATTGCGGGCAGGTTGTGATAGCCCGACTGCATAGTCCATATTTCATATCGCCTTGAACTGAAGGTCTTTGCAACATATTCTTCGCGACCGAGGTCGATCAGGCAAGGCTTGCCGTCGAAATACATCAGGCAGGAGCCAATATCGTTGTGGTTATGACTCTCCGCATTGAATCCTCCCTTTGCACCAAAAAAGAATCCCATATAGTTTCCTGCTTTATCCCGTGCACCTGCAACTTCTGTATCGGGGAACCAGAAATCTGCAACAAGGGCTTCCTCACTCTCAGCTTTGAGGATTTGCGGGATCAGTGGGAGATTTTTGATTTGATCGCCAATCTTACCACCCAGGGCTCCTTCACCCTTATAACCAATCTTTGCAAGATAAGCTCCGAATTTCCACATGGTGGGGTCATTTATTGCTTTCCCGTACCTGTAAACTATAGATGCATTACCACCGGTTGTGGCATCAGCATCGGCAAAATTTATAAAATAGGGAGCATGAATATTTACCTTGTAAAAATACTGACCGATATTCCGGATAAGCGGATCATCGAAAACATCGAATTTACCGTTTGTAATATTTTTCATGATCTCAAGGTTTTCATACAGAAGAGCGCCTGCTGCACCCCAGTAAGAAGGACCCTCATCGCAACCTCCGTCATCAGAGTATCCGTTCAGGAATTTATCGAGTGAGTTAAGGATCTTTGTAACCTCTGCTACCTTTTTAACAGGATCAGTTTCGAGCAGAAGGAAGCTTGTAAGCATATTGTAATTGACCCATGGATTCCAGTTATTCGGACGTCCGCCTTTGAAGCCCATATATCCCCAATCATTCCTGACAAAGTAGGGAGTAAGTGATTTGTTGGTGATCTCCTGGAGTAATCTTTTTGATATAAGTGGATGCACCTTATCAAATTCTTCTTTGAACAGGTAGTATGTCCACGAAAGGTTAGAAGTAACTTCCCCCACTCCGAGGTCGACAATAGGATCATTGACATCGGGCAGGCCGGATCCGGCTTTCTGTGGACTCAGGTGTGCCGACCAGCCCCACCAAGTCTGTTCACTGTAGTACCATACACCATTGATTATCTGATCCATGAAACGGCCTTTGCCTTCAACGAGTTCGCCCATGACCAGTGATATAAGTGCATTGCTGCATGCGGCATAAACCTGCTGCCGGCGATCTCCTGTTCTGATAAACTCAAGGTAATCGGTTGCTTTAACTACAGGCCAGTCATATGTAAGAAATTTCTCGGCCCTTCCGATATATTCCTGACGTGTGACTGCAGGCAATCCATCCCAGAAAGATCTGCTTTTGTAACCGGGGAGCTTGTTCCACGAATTATCGGTTACCATTGCGGTTGCCAGGTTAATTTCTTTTGCTTTATTGGCCAGGATATTTCTTTCTCTGGGTTTCAGTTCCGCATTAAGGGTTAATGCTGAAATAACAAGAAAGACAATACCGGAGGTCAACAATGATTTCAGACTTTTTTTAAATGTTTTCATGATTTGTTTATTATTTAAGAATTTGTCCCACTTAATAATTATTATTATTTGAGAGTAATTCTCATTTGATAATGATTCTTATTTGATAATGATACTTATGTGATAATGATACTTATTTAAGAAACTTGTTACCTTATCTTTTACTCAGGTGAGGTCAACCGTACTTTAATGGTCCCCTTCCCATCTGTAAAAATATAAGCCGGAATCCTTATCTCGATCCTCTTCAGGTTCGGAATCCTTTTGTCGAGCTTTAACGGCGGCGGATCCATCATTAACGTTGTAACTCTGACACCTGCCGGAGAGGATATCTTCAGGTTCAATTCCTTTCCATCCTGCCTCAGCAATGCTCCGTCAGGGGTCGGGATAACTTCAGCAGTGGTCATCATTGCCCATGTAAGGCTTTTCGTGGAATCTTCCAGAACTACCTGATCCTCAATAATTATCGAGTGATCCGTGTCTTTTGTGAATTTCCTTTTTGCACTTTTCAGATGCCCACCAAAAACCGCTGTCATATCTACTGTTGCCTCGGGAATGGAGCTGGCCTTAAAATCAATGATCGGAGCCCTCCCATTAACTATAAACCTGGCCTCATCCACAGTCAGAGTGCCGTGACCCTGGTTACCTTTCGTCAGCAGGGTCCAGCGCTCACACTCCTGGCACGAACCCCAAAGATTAAATCCAGCCTGTTCGAGCGCGTTGTAATCCTGATTACCCGGATCAATGGCCCATCTCACACCGTTCAGCTCAAACACAAAGCTGCCGGCGTCAAGGTTTCCGTGACTTAGAGTACCCTGTCCTCCTTTTCCACCGAAGTAATATCCTTTGGGATCTTTTTCTCCCCCTCTGAAAATAGCCAGAGGATTCGATCCGTCCCCAAACCATACAAGCGGAAGAGTTGATCCGGCTTTCTCAGTAAATTGTGACAGCCAAACCAGTCCCGGCCCTGCAAGCCTGGATAGTCTCGGTCTCCCTTCAACAGGTTTAAGGAATTTTTCTTTTTCGAGGTAAAGTGGATTGCCTGTCTTCATGGCAAACCAGGCAAGTACAATATCACCACTGTTTCCTGCCCTGTCGCCGCAATCGGCAAAATTGAAGTACCACCCCGAGGGAGCTTCGCTAAGAAGCTTGAAGTTTGCACTTTCGAGAAATGAAGGATATTCTGCTAACCCAAAGTCAGTTCCAAATGCACTCTGAAGTAACGATGATGTGGTAACGGAAAAACTTGTACCATAATCCCAGTATGTTGCTCCTTCAGGATATACCCCGCTTGGTGCGTATTGTCTGAGAGCTCCCGGCATCCCTTCAAGCGACCTGCTGATGGTCTTTGCCGCAAGAGCAGGATCTTTTTCAGCTATGGCAATGGCAGCTGCAATCATACCCCCGTTGCAAACCTGGTTCCAGTTGTTGCCGCCATTGACCCATCCATAATTGCCTTTTACAAAGCTGGGCTCAAGGCCTTTTTTGATCAAGGTTGTTTTGGCAAGCTCCAGAGTACTTTTTGGCAATGCATTGCCAACCCAGTCAACAGCGAATGCCACTGCCATCGACATCTCGGCAACATCGAGAAAATGTGACGGATTCCAGTCGGTAAAATTACATACAGCAACCAGTTCATCATTTATCTTTTTTAGTATGGCAGGATCTTTATCGATCCTGTAGACCATAGAGAGAACTGTCATGCGGGAGAGCATTTCACGGGAGGTGCCAAGCAGCCGGCGACCAACCACATTCCTGGTCAGCACCGGTCGGGTCACTATTTCTTTGGCACTGAGCTTCATTGCTGCATAGTAACTTTTAACAACAGGATCGGTCTTAATCTTGCTTTTCAGTGTTTTTTCAATTGCTGGCGTAAGAACCAGACGCGGTGTGCTCTTTCTCAGGTTCGTTTTCAGATACTGAACCGTAACCGGATTTTCTAGCTTTTTAGGTTCTGAAACCTGATCTGCTGCCCCTTTACCCGGAACAGGGGAAGCATTTACTTTCGAAGGCGAACCTGCAAAAAACAGGTACGTCAGAATCATCAGACAGATCAATTTACTTTTCATCATAATATAATTTTGAATTTAATGGTATGATGGAACCCAAATTTTGATAAAGTTATATTAATAAGTATTTGTGTTAATATAACATTTGGGTTTCATTTTGCTATCGTTTAAGTTGATAATTTAT
>CAZKMH010000388.1:0-1536 GCA_964553395.1 uncultured Rikenellaceae bacterium
GAAGAGTCACACATGAAAGTGAATAACAATATAAGCAGTATTATCATCATGATAAGTACATTTGAAGTGAATCGTCTCATAAGTATACCTCCGAAAATTGATGCTATAAACATTAAACACAAAAGGTGTCGCACACCGGGCAAGGTGTGAATGATGTAATTTATTTGTAAAGTTATGTAACACTTCCTGAAATCGAAGGATTTACCTTTGTATCATGAAAGTTATTTAACAAAATAAAATGTTAAAAAATGAACAAAACTGAAATTAAAGGAAACTGGAATGAGCAAAAAGGCAAGCTCAAGCAAAAATTTGCGATCCTTACGGACGATGATCTAATGTTTGCAGAAGGCAAACAAGAAGAGTTGTTTGGGAAACTTCAAATTAAACTCGGCAAGTCAAAAGAGGAATTGTTAAAGATTATCTCAGAGCTTTAATTATAAATCGGATTTCGAAAAATCATCTCCTGTTTTCGTCATTGGGACGCCCGGTCAGGTTAGATGATTTTTCCATTATCTGAAATTTCTCGCTGTATCTATCATCATCTTCAAATTTTCAGAGGGAGTAATGGGTGGAATTGCACAACCGGCATTCAGAATGAAGCGATTTGAATTTTTATAGACAGACAGTAACTCCATAGTTTTTTTCTGAACTACATCTGCTTTCCCTAAAGCTAAAACACCGCTTGGATCAATGTTTCCGATGAACGTTGCAGAATCATGAAATGAATTGTATATTTTAGTAATGTCTGTTTTGTAATCCAATTCAAAAGCATCAGCTCCGGTCAATAACATGTGTTCCAGAATAACATCAGTATTTCCGCAAATATGTAAAGCATAAGCTACACCTGCATTATGAGCTACTTCTGCAATTTTCTTTTCATAAGGCATTGCATATTTCAAATACATTTCAGCTGATATCATTTCGGGCCCGGCCGGGCTATCCCCATTCGAAACCATATCGCAACCGGTCTGTGCCATCAGCTTTATAAATTGAGAACTGGCATCGGTACAATATTCAAGTAATAAGTTGATCTGATCATAAGTGCCCATCATTAGATCGACCATCCAGTTTTGTGCACCACGCATCATACTTGCTAATGAAAAAGGAGCCTGGTCGCAGTTTCCGCGAATATATAACTCATTTTTGTAATAATCTTTCAATAAGCGGACAGCTTCCAGCCAGATCTGTATGTACTTATAATCCTCTATCTTAGTGGACTTCAGATGATTAATGTCTAATAAATTTACGATATTACCTGTATGAGATCTTGCAGGGTCATTAACCGGGAAATCAACCTCGACACCAACTGCACCGGCAAGAGTAACCGTGTCGATATCTACAACGATACCGTCATATTGATATTTTTCAATCGCTGCAATGAAAGTTTCTGCAATAACCTTTGAGCTATTTCGGTACTGTTCCATTGTTACACCATGTTCTCTGGCCGCCATTAAAAAATTATGCAGCATCACAGGAACTTTATCCGGTTTATCACCTCTTAAAGCCGCACTTATTCTTTCATATCCGTTCATTATT
>CAZKMH010000388.1:1636-4146 GCA_964553395.1 uncultured Rikenellaceae bacterium
TGTTGTTTTTCTATCCGAGGTTTTAAATTAAAATATTAATTAAAACTAAAGGATTATGAAAAAATTGTTAATAACATTTTCGGCATTGGCAACTTGTTTTGTTCCAATGATCGGACAAAGTAGTACGAATGCATTTAATGGTGATAATGAGATTGTTGTTACGGCTGAACTTGCAAAAGATGAACTTCCTTCGTCAATTATTCAAGCTGTTAATGTGAAATTTGATAAAGATGATCCATTGACATGGTCAAAATTCCCCCATTCGTTAAAGGAATATGGTTGGGTGTATGAAGTTGGAGAATCAAATCAGGATCTCTCTCATTATGTGGTAAGAATGAGAACCTCCACGGGTGATCTCATGTGGGGATTTTATGACGCAGACGGTTCTCTGTCAGAAACCAGGGAAATTTCAAAAAATATTGCTATTCCCCGTTACATCCTGGAGTCTTTATACGCAGGTCCGTATAAAGACTGGAGAATTGTTGGCAACAGAGAAATGATAAACTTTTACCATACCAAAGATAATTCCATAGCTGAACAAAATTTCAAACTGATTATTGAAAAGGATAAGGAGAGAAAAAAAATGGCCTTTAATTATGAAGTAAGCTCTGGAAAATTAGAGGCAAGGGTAATAAGATGAGTCATTAATCCGATAAAGCTAAGAGAGCCTGTAAAGTTTTTACAGGCTTTTTGTTTACATGCACTGATGAATTGTTTGGCAGTTGCTTCAATTTCTTCATCCGTTGAATTGATATTGATGCCCCTGCCACAGCCAGGACCGCCATCATCGACCCACTTATCCGCTTACTATTTTGAAGCAAAGATATTGAACCGTTCAACTTCAGGTTTAACGTGCTCCCTGGTCATGATCTCTTCTATCTGCTTAACAATTTCGGGATGTTTACCGGAGAGGTCAGTTTCTTCCGTAATATCATTTTTCAGATTGAAGAGTTTGATTTTCATATTACCATTACGGGTCGAATCCCTGATGCCTTTCCAGTCATTTAACCTTACAGCCTGCTGACCTCTTCGTTCCGGAAATTCCCAGTAGAGATACTGATGCTGTTCTTGTTTTCCTTTACCGGTTATTGCCGGAAGTATGCTGATGCCATCAAGCCCTTCAGGATGATCTGAACCTGTCAGATCACAAAATGTGGGAAATATATCCCAGGCAGCACATATATGATCGCTTACCGTTGATATTTTTGTTCTTCCGGGCCATGAAACAATCATGGGTACATGGATCCCACCCTCATAAACTGTTCCTTTCAGGCGATAAGGTGATTGGTTAAATGGTTTTGCGTTTTCAAAGAACTCACTGACTGCTCCTCCTGTTGAAACAGGACCATTATCGCTCGTGAAAAAGATAATTGTATTTTCATAAACACCCTGTTTTTTAAGCTCTTCAACTATAGAGCCCACCTGGTAATCGAGGTAGGCAACCATTGCAGCATAAGTAGCCATCGGATACTGGCAGGGGAAATAACCTTTGTCGCCAGGATACGGTTCTTCCTCACCTATTTTCTTTCTGTATTTATCCACCCATTCTTTCGGAGCCTGCAGGGGAACATGGGGTATTATGGTAGTAAAGTGTAAAAAAAACGGCTTATCCTTTGAAGATTTAATAAAAGAGAGGGCTTCATTCAGCATCAATGTCGGGGCATACTCTTTAAGATTATACCGGGCATAACTCTCACTTTTATTGGGATCCCCGTCTCCATCAAGCTCTGTGGTCCTGGGTACTACGAATGGATTGTCGAGCTTAACTATTTCTTCATTTCGCCAGAGATGAGCCGGGTAATATGTATGAGCCTGGCGCTGACAATTATATCCGAAGAAAAAGTCAAAACCCTGTTTGTTCGGAACACCGTCGGTGAGAGGGGCTCCCAAACCCCATTTTCCTATGCATGCTGTTTTATATCCTCCTGCTTTCAGAACCTTGCTGAAGGTTACTGTTTCAGCAGGAATAGGATACTGCCCTTCAAGACGCGGATCTTCTTCCATTTTAATAAAGTCCCATACCTCTCCCCTCTCTGACCATTCATGGTTCCCTCTTATGAAAGAGTGACCGGTATGTTTCCCGGTAAGCAGTACACACCTTGATGGAGCGCTTACAGGTGACCCGCTGTAATAATTCGTAAACCGGATGCCATTCTGGGCCAGGGCATCAATATTGGGGGTTTCAATGATCTTCTGACCATAACAGCCGATATCATTATAGCCGAGGTCATCTGCAATAATGAAGACGATATTCGGCTTTTTACCAGCATCCGGATTATTGCCGGAGCACCCTGTTAATGAAACTGTTACAACACCTGCAATACCGGGAACGAGATACGATTTCATGGGTTATAGATTTGGTTAACAAAAATCATTTTTTGTTAAGTGCTAAAATACACAAATATATTTTTACCAGTAGAGTTAAACGGTTTATTTAGAAAAGGCTGCATTCCACGTAATTCATATAACAAGTTTGAATTCTTCCTTTTTATGTTTCAAATTTCAGATTT
>CAZKMH010000389.1:0-4140 GCA_964553395.1 uncultured Rikenellaceae bacterium
CTTATTCGGTGTTTTGACCCAGCACGGTTCCTGTTCATATTTTAAGCAACCGCGATGGGAGTTACAGGGAGGTGACTCAATATCTCCGTGACGAAAAACATCTGCTAAAAATAAAAGAGGGAAATACAGGGGGGTGGATTGCATTCGTAGATTCAAATTCCCCCGCGGCCCGGGGAATCGGCATCGTGTATGGTAAGGACCCGCGTGAACTGGACAAAAAAAACGGTTTTGTGCGCTGGGGGTACCGTGATTCTCCGAAAATTCCCGGCATCGATGGGACCGTGCTGTCGGTCAATCGGGAAGTTGGTCTTGATGTCGGGGAGAGCCTTTTTTACCGCTATTACCTGATTCTCGGCACGCTTGCCGACATTCAGGCAAAGGCAAATAAGCTTGAGTCCCAGGTTGTGCTGAAAAAAATTGCCATGAGGCAAGTGGATGCGAGGCGCCTGGCGATATGCAAGGATGCTGGTAGTACGCTGAAACGAACTTGTGAGAAAGACGAAAAGCCGCTGTTCTTTGCCTACAGGGATTATGTTCCCAATTCCTGGCCTTTGTTTCTGCTCCGGAATGCACGTACGGGAGAGGAGATGGTCACTGATAATCCGTACGAGATCAGCTTTGATCCTACCGATGGTTTGACGAGGTATGTCGATTTTCTGGGCTGGGCCGTGCCCAAAGCCATGGCAGCCGACTCATGCCGGTATCAGCCGCTGGTTGAAGTAACCAGTTCGATGAAACGAGGTCCGCAACTGGGACGGAATAGTAAAAATTTGCATGTCATGCGGACCACCTATGCGGCCTGCAACTAGAGTTCTGCTTGAAAGATGAGGGGTCCGGGCGGTCGGGATGGCTCGGGCTCAACGGTTCCCGGATGGTGTGTCTTTCCGAATAAAATGCTTCATGTCGTTTATGCTCGATTTTAGGGGCCGATGTTTACCAAAAAGAAAAAGACGCTGTTCATCCATGTAGGCACGGACAAGACTGGTTCAACCGCTTTGCAGGCGTTCTTCAGCAGCAACGCGTCTGCATTGGATGGTCTGAACACCCTTTACATTAGGCATGGCCGTGGAGATAGGCTGAATCATCATGTGCTCTATCACCAGTTGCTGGAACATGACTATTCGGGTTTGGATGCAATGCGGGAAGAACTCCTGGCTCATCCGGCACGGTCTGGCTTGGTGAGCTTTGAGGGGTTGTATCACCTGGATGCGCATCAGCTTCAGGAAGTCTATGCGCGCCTTTCCTGTTTCCAGGTCAAGGTGATCATCTACCTGCGCCGTCAATCCGATATGGTGCGATCGGGAGTGGCACAGCGTATCAAACAGGGTACGAACCATCTGCCGCTGTCAGAGTACACCGCCGAGAAACTTGCTGCCATGGGGCAGGACTATCTGCCGGTTCTGAATCGTTTTTGCAAGGTGTTCGGCCGTAGCAAAGTCATAGTCCGCCGTTACGAGCGCAGCAATTGGCCTGAAGGATCGATTTTTCTCGATTTCCTCCAGGTCATGGGCTTGCACATGATCCGGGCGGGCCATCAGTTCACTGCGCGGCTGCGGGATGCAAATCCTTCGCTGGATGTTGATGCCATTTATTTGCTCGATACCTTGGATCGGTTGGGCATGTATCCCCAACGCCGTCGCCAGGTGGTGGGCATATTGTTGAGCAACACGGGGGACGACCATTCTACTTTTGTGTCTGATGATCTTGCTCAATCCATCGATGAACAGTTCGAATCATCCAACCGGCACATAGCGCGGGAATGGTTTGGCGATGCACAGTTGTTTTCCGAACCTTCGAGATTCACGTTCCGTAAGGCGGCCGATAAAAAAATAGCGGACTATTTCTTGCTCGTGCGTCTATGGCTGCCTTTTTATGAAATGTCTATATGGTCGGGGAAAAGACGAAAGACGGGACGGCTTGTTCGTCAGGGCAAGCTGGTTGCTATTGATGGCTGGAAAGCGCAGGGTTCTGCCAGCTTGAAGCTGGGCCCCAGGGTGGGGATCCTGGCCTGTCGTGTTCGAAGTGATCCTGCTTCGGATTTGGCTTTTGAGTTTTCTGGCCAGTGGGCCAGTGCGCCTGGGCGATTGGAAGTCAGCGTCAATGGTGAGGTGCTTTATCAAGGCGAGTCGCCGGCATTCTCGGTTTTGGTACCCGGGTGGCTAGGTGACCATTCACAGCAGGTCGTGGTGTTCAAGTTCAATGTAAAGAGCCATCCGAACCGGGATGATGAAACAGGGCCGCGTGTATTCCCCGTGCTACTCATGGATAGCATGGCGTATGAAAAACGTCGTGAAGGTGATGGAAAATTGTTCGACAGCGATCCATCCGCGGGTCAGTCTTGAATGCGGATGCAGACCCAAAAACGCGCGCTTTTAACTGCTGAGCAAGGAAAACGTCCGGTAATTTTCAACCTGACACGCCTTATGGGAAGGATGTACAGTTCAGTACCGACAGGCGTCGACAGGCTGGATATCCGCTATGCGCGATATTTTCTGGACTCTCACGACGTCAGGCCTGTTTTCTTTGTGCATCAGCGTAAGAATTCGTTGTCGCTGATTCCGGCCGTATTGTCCCGTTTCTTGATCGACTCGCTCTGGGACAATTGGATGCGGCCCGAGTCGGCTAACGAACAAGGCACGTTGTATCGGGAACGGGCAGTTCATGTCCTGGCGTGGCTCAAAACGGCAGCCTTGGGGCATGTCTCGAGTGGCATCGATCCTGCTCTTGTCAAGGCGTTGCGCCCTGCTCCGCGGCCGATATATATCAATGCCGGGCATACCGGCGTGCAGCATACAGGAGTGCATGAGCGGATCCGGGACGTGCTCGGGGCGGACATGGTTTATTACCTGCATGATCTGATTCCGATCGACTACCCGGAATACGTGAGGACCGCGGCTTATGCTGACATCCACGCGACCAGGGTCGCTGTGATGGTTAAAACAGGCAGTCTGATTCTCACCAACTCGCACTACACACGCGATCGATTCCATCGTTATTGCCGGGAAGGCCAAGTCAATCCGCCGGATTGTGAGGTGATCGAGATCGGGGTCGAAGACACCATCCTGGACGCTGCCGGGTTTGAAAAGAAGTGTCTTCCAGAGAGGGTGGTAGATCGACTTGATGGGGGACCCTATTTTGCGGTCGTCGGAACGATCGAGCCGAGAAAGAACCACCTTATGCTCTTGCAGATATGGCGTCAGCTTGCCAGGGATTTGGGCAGTCTTTGCCCCAAGCTTGTATTGGTTGGCAGACGTGGCTGGGAAAATGAGAACGTGATCGACATGCTTGACCGCTGCCCGGATGTGAAAAAGCATGTCATCGAACTGAACGACTTGACGGATTGCGAGATGATTCCGGTTGTCCAGAATGCCGTGGCCACGCTATACCCGAATTTCGAAGAAGGTTGGGGCATTCCCGTAACGGAGTCATTGTCCTTGGGGACGCCGGTCATTTGTTCGAACATCCCCGCCCTGAGGGAGTGCAGCCAGGGGAAGGCTATTTTTTTGCATCCGCTTGATGGTAAAGGTTGGCTTCAGGTCATCAAGGATATGACGCTAGCGAAAAATGCTGCTTCGACCCAGGATGTGGTGGAAAGAGTGCACCAAGCATCAAGAGAATTTGAGCCGGTTACTTGGCAGGTACATATTGCCAGACTGGAAGAATTGTTGAACGTTTTGGATTCGAAGCTGGAGTCGAAAAGTGCGATGACTTAAACAATCGCATCGCCGAACTCGGCGCAGATTGACCTTAACCTGTACTAAAAGTGTAGACGCACGCGCAGGGAGTTTCCAGCTTAGACTGGTACTGAAACGGGTGCAGCCTCAGCCTCCTGCGCCCTGACAGCCCTCTGGTTGAGGGCGCCATGGACACCGTCCTGCGCACAGGAACCACGACTCAGCTGACACGAGACTGGTTTCGTTTCAGGCCTTGCTGCGTTCAGGCCAGATGTGGCCGGGCCGGTATAATCCGGGTCACTGCCATCGACCCAGGCCCTCATGCCCGCCAGCCGTCCGCAAACCCAGACCATGCTTCGCGCCCTGCGCGCAATGGTGATGACGCCGCTGTGGTTGCTGCAGTTGCTGCATGTCAGCAAGTCCTTCGAACAGAACCCCATCATCGGTAGCCGGCTGCTGAACCGGC
>CAZKMH010000390.1:0-4124 GCA_964553395.1 uncultured Rikenellaceae bacterium
TAATCTTTAAACGGGCCCCTTGGTTCTGCATTATTCATCTCTGTCTGCCAGTGATAAAATTTTTCTTTTATCATCTTAAGATTATTCACATCCTTTTCTGACAGGTCATTCTTCTCTCCAACATCTTCTGATAAGTCGAATAACCCGTTCACTCTTTTTGACTGGATCCACTTCAGATCTCCAACCCTGGCGGCGATGTCTCCTCTTAAATCCCAGTACAATTCTTTTCTTTCCAGGTTTTTTGCTCCTGTCAGCATTGGTAAAATATTGAATCCGTCGAGGATAAGTGAATCGGGTTTCTCAATTCCGGCTACAGCAAGAATTGTTGGGAATATTTCCAGTGAGCTGACAAAATTTTCAATCACCTGCCCTTTTTTTATTTTACCCGGCCATTTGATAATACATGGTACACGCAGCCCGCCTTCCAGCATCGTGGCCTTGCCTCCTGAAAGTGGAGAATTATCGGAACCTGTTCCACCTCCGTTATCTGAAAAGAATATTACAATGGTGTTCTCTCCCAGTCCCAGACTATCAACCAGACCAAGAATATTCCCGATTGCATTATCCATACATGTGGTAGCAGCCATGTATCCTCTTCTTCTCTGTTCCCTCACAGTATTCGCCTCCGGATATAATGCAAGGTATTCCTCAGGGGCCTGAACGGTTCCCCTTATACCGGGATCGAGGCTTGAGGAACCATGC
Organism: uncultured Rikenellaceae bacterium; assembly: GCA_964553395.1. Classification (GTDB taxonomy): domain Bacteria; phylum Bacteroidota; class Bacteroidia; order Bacteroidales; family VadinHA17; genus LD21. The sequence goes on from CAZKMH010000390.1 coordinate 703, forward strand.
GGTGCATTAAACGGCAGGTACAGGAAAAAAGGATTCTCTCTGTTTTCCTTTACAAAACTCAATGCCTCGCGTTCAAAAAGGTATGTTGAATAAACACCTTTATCCTCCGTAGTCGGATCGTTGTTCCTGTACATTGAGGGAATCCTATATCTTTCATGGGTATAGTAATCTATTCCGGTATTTACAAATCCATAAAACTTATCAAATCCCCTCTGCAGCGGCAAATACCTTCTAAGCTGACCCATGTCCCACTTGCCAAAAATGCCGTTAACATATCCTGCATCATGCAATAGCTCCGGGATAAGAATTTCACGCAGATCAGTCCCCAGGATTCTTTCAGGAGAAGTGCTGTATTCATATGAGGTATACTGATAACCATCGTCAACCCTGTCATTGCGAAACAGCTCATAGGTACCGTTTCGCTGAGGATATCTTCCCGTGAGCATGCTGCAACGGGATGGTGTGCTGAATGAAGCAGCCACATAAAAATTTGTGAATCTTACCCCGTTTGCGGCCAGATTATCCAGGTTTGGCGTCAATATATCACTTGCACCGTATACCCCAAGATCGTTGTATCCCTGGTCATCGGAAACAATCAGGATAATATTCGGTAATGAGCTTTGTTCCTGTTTAACTCTTTCATGGTTCTGGCAGGCCGAAAAGCATAAAAACATAGTCCCGGCCGGGATCCATGGCTGCCAGAAATTGATTTTACCTGAGTTCATTATTATCGTTTGAGATTTTCACCCTGTTACATCTTCCCCGGGCATATCGTGCCATTATTCAGAACCCGGTATTTTATATTCCCTGAACTTTTCCTTCAACCAGATCAGGTCTTTCTTCATAAATTCCGAGATTTCAGCAAGAGGCATCGTGGGAGTTCTGGATCCGTTTTGCGCTCCGCCAAGATCATATTCATAATGAATTGTAACCGGACCCGAAATCCCGAGCCTGACATACTCCTTAAAATAGCGGTCAAAATCCACCATTCCTTCACCTAACGGGACATTCGTTATTCTCCACTGCTCCTTTACTTCTTTCCAGATAAAGTCTTTGATTGCGGTAGTCCTGATCCATGGAGTGAGTAGTTGCATGCCCACAGGCCAGGATGTGCCTCCCTCAACAACTGCATGCCGGATATCATACTGAACGCCTATGAAGTCGGGATCGCAGCCCTTTAAAAGCATGTACAGATCCCAGACCGGTCCTCCGATCGCTGTCCCTGCATGATTCTGGTAACATCCCTGGATCCCGAATTTCCTGTTTATCTTTTCAAGCTTTTTAAATGTCTTTCTGAGGTATTTAAGGTTTTCAGGAATTGATTTTGCAGGATCATAATTCAGATATCCCATTCTGTAAAAACCAATACCCAACCCGGCGGCAGTTCCAAGGATCGTTTCGGTAACCGGATCATCAGGATCACTAATGCCGGTAACCATCATTGGTACTTTAATCCCTGATTGTTGCAGCGCTTTCACTGCCTTAGGAAGATCAGTCTTTACATTTTCGGGAAGGACATGCCCCCCGTCTCTGACAGACAGATCTGCCCCTTTAAAACCAACATCTGCGAGAGTTTCTCCAAGTTGCCCGTAATCAAGAAATTGAAGACATTTAGTAAAGACACAGATAGGGTAAGTTGTTGTCTCAGAGGTTTGAGGACGGGAAAAAATCTCCGGATAAGTCATTGCTCCGGCTGAAATTACTGAAGCTGTTTTAATAAAATGCCGTCTTGTGTGTTTCATAGAATTGCGTTTAAATCGACTTTTTTTATAATCCCGAATGTATCTTAAATTTGCATATATTGTACACATGGAAGAATCTATTTTTTAAGTATTAAAACCTTTTACTTATGAAACAACCTGCCGGAAAAGTCCTGTTTATCAGTATCACCCTTTTAATGATCTACAGCCTGCCGGGAAATGGCCAGGAGACAAAGAAGATGAACGTTAAGTTTGTCGACTATTTTTTTGAAAATGCCTCTCCCGTTAACTGGTATATGCAAGGGGATACTGCTATGAGAATATGGGTAATGTATGATTATGAGCGTGAGTCAATCAACCGTCAGGCTACCCACTGGCATTTTAAGCTTGAAGCGGATCCCGGAACTATTGTAAAGCTTATCTTTTCGAATCTGGATAACATATGGAACGGCAGGCCAGGTTCAGATAATCCGAAACCGGGTGTAGCCTGTTTTCTTTCGTACGACAAAATAAACTGGGAAGGAATACTGACAACCAGGTTACCAGGTCCAAAGGCAGAGTTTTATGTTGAATTTATAATGAAGGGCAGTGAAGTCTATATTGCACGAATGCCGCCATATACCATCACCGACCTTGAGAACTTTAAAGCAAGGATCTCCGGGAATCCGCTGGTCAAAATAACCAATATCGGAAAAACAGTCGAAAAGAGACCTCTGGAGATAATTCAGGTAGGTAACCAGAATGCTCTTCACTCTGTCATAATCAGGGTAAGGGCACACTCCTGGGAAACTGGAGGAAACTGGGCTGTGGAAGGACTGATAAATAAATACCTGAGTGTCAGTGCCGGTTCAAAAAAATGGGTTGACAATCTTTGCTTCTACATTATGCCAATGGCCCACAAGGATGGCGTAGCCAGGGGAATGACAAGATTCAATTTAAAAGGGAAAGACCTTAACAGAGACTGGAATCAGGAGCCGGATTCTGTTCTTTGTCCTGAGAAATATGCATTCGAAAAATTTATCGCTGAGCTTATCAGGAAAGGCAGGAGACCAGACTTTGGCATTGACTTTCATAATGACAGTAATGGTTCAATTTCATTCGGCACACATGACAAAAATGACACCGTATTCATGAAAAATATGCAACTGTTTGAGAAGCTGATGAGAAAATATACTTCCTTCTCTGAAGGTGTAACAGGTAAATGGGATACCGGTTCAGAAACCGGGCCACTTATGTCATTCTCTGACGCGATGATAAAGAAGTATGGATTTGAGGCAATTGTATACGAACTCAATTCGAACTGGATCCGGGGTTTAAAGAAAATTCCCCTGAAGGACGATTACATGAAAGTGGGAGAGAACCTTAACCAGGTCTTTTATGAATATTTCAATAATGAAATTCGACCTTAAAAAATAATACCGGTTACATCATTCAGGCACAACCCTGAACTACCTGATATACCCTGTAACTATCAGGTATTGAGCCAGCAGGAAGCAGGCAAGTCCGGGGATGAACAGGTCAGCAGGTTATTTTGGTACTTCCGGCAACACATCTTTCAATCACACGTACTCACCCCCTTGCGTCCCCCTCTCTGCATCAGGATCACACGTACTCACCCCCTTGCGTCCCCCTCTCTGCTCACGCAAAGAGGGGGAGGGTTTTGTAACGTAATTCAATAGTCACCCCCTTCTTTGCGACAGCAGAGAAGGGGGAAGGGGGGAT
>CAZKMH010000391.1:0-4124 GCA_964553395.1 uncultured Rikenellaceae bacterium
CACTTCGTCGTACGCTTCCGTGAAAAACTTCTTCAGGTGCTGGCGCGGCTCCGCCAAAGTCCCGAACCAGGAGTCGTTGGTGACATTGACGAAGATCTGCGCCCCCTGGTCCGCCAGGCTCCGGGAAAAGTCCGGGAACAGCCCCTCGTAGCAGATCTGGGGCCCCACCCGGACTCCTCCGATCCGCCGGGTTTCGGGCCCCGGACCGCGGGCGAAGTCCGCCGTGAACGGAAACCATTTCTTCAGTACGGGAAACCGGTCGGAAAACGGGAAATATTCCCCGAAAATCAGCAGGTGGACCTTGTCGTACGGTTTGTCCGCCACGCCGCCGTCCCGGTCCAGGAAAGACATGGAATTGGTCGGCTTCCCGCTGGCCGCGTCGCGTCCCAACGTGCCGGTGACCAGGGCGGTCCCATGGAAACGGACAAAATTCGACAGGACTCCGGAATACCCCTCGTTCAGCCGGCCGGCAGCGAGCCGGTCCGGGAAAGCCGTCTCGGGCCATACCACGAAATCCGGCGCACGTCCTTCCGCCCGCGCAAGGCCTTTCTCGGTCAGGCGGAAATATCGCCGGAGAATCTCCTCCCGGTACAATCCCCGGGTTTCCGCGTAGACCTTCTCCTGGTTCCCGATGTTGCCCTGCACGACCAGGATCCTCGCCGTTGCATCCGGCGTCGGCTCCGCTTTCCCGGCGATCCATCCCGCCCCGTTGAGCAGGAGCAGAAGACCCACCGCCCCTCCCAGCAGGTACGCCCCCATTCGCTCCTTCCGGTGCTCCCATGCCGCCAGAAGCGTAAGGTTCAGAAAGAGGGTCAGGACGCCCAGCCCGTCGAACCCTACATACTCCGCCAGTTGAAACGCGGGAAGTCGGGCCCCCAGCCAGGGATACCCCAGGTTCCAGGGGAAGATCATGGGCACGGTTCGCCAGCAGAGCGCGGTGACGCAGGGAAGAAGGGCCAGCTGGACCGCCCTGGAAAGCCCCAAACGGGTCCGGAGCAGGGCGAAGGCCAGACCCGCCAGGACGAAAAACAGGTGGCCGAATGCGCAAAACAGCAGCAGGACGAGCAGCGCCGCCGGCCAGGGCAGGTGCCCGAATTCGTGCGCCGTGTGGGCCACCCAATGGAAGCCGATCAGGCAGAAGATGAACTGGGCCACCCAGCCGCCCCAGATGATCTTCCGGACCGACTCCTCCCTGATCCAGAACAGCCACAGCGGTACGAAGCAGAAAAGGAGCGCCCAGGGCGGGAACGGGATATAGCTGGTCCCGATCAAAAGACCCGAAAGGAGGGGCAGCCGGTAGGAGGAAAGGCGGGAACGCATTTTCGACAAGATACCGCGAACGGATCTTCCCGTCATCAGGCAATCGGGCCCCGGGCGGCCGTGCCCGGGGAAGCGGGTCACCTTTTTACCGAATTTCCCCGGATCTCCGGCCGATAAGTAGAGAAGTGGGGAAGGGATCCGCGGAGGTGGCAAGTGGGCAGGGACGACTGGAAATACGACGAGGACGCGTGGGACGAGATGGAGGACGAGGGGAAGATGTCCCCACCGTCTCCCGAGAAGCAGTGCTTCCAATGCCTCCACTGGGTCGACCGGGAAACGCTCTACTGCCCCTGGTGCGGGAAAGCGCTCGGGGAGAAGGACCGGAGGCGCTGATTCCGTCGGCACGGAAAAACCGGAAGATAAAGGCTTGACAAAGGCGCGGAATGGTTGATAAGTCTATCCATGTTGCAAATATCGGGCGGTCGCACGTCCGGATTTGACAGCGTAATCCAGCAAGGAGGTACAAAGAAGTGGCACAAGGAACGGTGAAGTGGTTCAACGACGCGAAAGGGTACGGGTTCATCGCACAGGAGGGCGGTCCGGACGTGTTCGTGCATTTCAGCGCGATCAAGATGGACGGCTTCCGCTCCCTCAAGGAAGGCGAGCGCGTCGAGTTCGAGATCACCGAAGGCCCCAAGGGCCCGCAGGCCGCCAACGTCACCAAGCCGTAACCAGGGCGGACAACCAAGGGGCACGACGGAAACCCCTGCAAACCAAAACCCCCGGCGGGAAACCGCCGGGGGTTTTTTCATGAATCACTTATCCGCGATTCGCGGAGCGCGTCCGGCGGCCGTGCCGGGGTCAATAGATCGCTGCGACGATCCGTCTCTGGCGACCGAACTCCAGCGCCTCCTCGATTTGATGCTCCCTCATGGCGATGTCGACGCGGTGTGCGTACCGCCGGTGCATCCGGTCCAGGACGACGCACTCGCCGAACTTCTCGATCATGAGGATCGTCCCCAGGGCGACGAAGTTGGCGGCGCAAACCTTCACGTCCCACTCGAGCAGCCGGCAGAGATCGTGCCCGCCGGCCCCGATGCACGGGGTATCGCTCGTCTGCTCCCTCACGCCCACGTTGTACGCCGTCACCTCCCGGACGATGCCGGCGATCTTCTTCCCGGCGGCCGCGACTTCTTGTCCTGCCTTCCTGACTTCCGCCGCGGGCCCCTGAGAACTCAGGGCGGCGGGACGATCTCCAATCCATAAAAACAAGGGCACGACGGTGATCCCGATGGCGAGCAGGATTGAACTTTTCATCACACCACACCTCCCCGTCGCAGAGTGTGTTGCGGATGCCTTTTCGATCTCTTGCGGATATGATTCGCCCCACCTCCTCCGGATTCGAAGACGAGGAACTTATATCTTATTGATAATGGAAGTTTTTCCTGAATAGGATTGAATCGGAAATCGGATTTTCGCGTTTCGCGGCCGGGAGGGGATCTCGCCCCTTCCGGCCTTCAATTCATGATCCCTCCTTCATCGGCTTCATGGAGCGCGCGACGGCGCGCGACGGTTTGATGACTCCGCAGGCGATCCGGGCCCCGGAGCTGCCGGCGGGATCGGTCATCCCATCATCGGGGCCTGCGTGAATCACAACGGCCGTCCCGTTGGATCCCAAAAGGACGGCAAGGCCCTCTTTCCCGAGGGTCAGCCCGCCAACCGTCGCCTCGATTTTCCCCTTGCCGTCCGGCCCCACCTCCAGGTTCGGCAGATCGCCGGCATGAGGCCCTTCCGGGTTCTTGAGTCCGTGCTTCTTGCCGAACGGATTGAAATGTCCTCCGGCGGTCTGGAAATCCGGCGGGTCGCACTTGCCGACCGCGTGGATGTGGAAGCCGTGTATGCCGGGAGGAAGCCGGGACACCTCGACGGCGATCGTCACGCTTTGAGGGCCTTGCGTAAGCGTTGCGCTTCCCACCGTCTCCCCTTTTGAATTGATGATCGTCGCGTTCCCTGCGGGATCCACCGCCTTCGGTTGTCCGTAAGCCTCCCCGCCGATCAGTATCAATAACGCCAAAATCCATGCCGAACGTTTCATCGCGATCTTATCTTTCATCCATTCCAAGCGATGCCGGTCCATAACCGCCTCCCTGTTTCCCGGTCGAAATGAGACTCAAGGTCGCACGAACACCCCTCCCCCGTGATCCCGGGTTTCACCGATGCGATTGCCGGATATTGTGGAAATTTGATGATTTCGGATAGTCATCCGGTTCGGGCACCGGATAACTTTTTCAATTGAGCCGGTATTTTCTCGCCGGCGAAGCGTGTTCTCCGCCAGCCTCGCCGGTTACTTCGCCGGGGGGGCGACCGGGGACGCCGGCATCCCGGCGGGCGGCGCCGCCGGTGCGCCTGGCATCGCGGGGACCCCGGCCGGGGGCGCGGGCATGCTCGCCGGGGGGCTTGGCATCGTCTGTACCGGGGCCCCGGCACCGCTCTTCATGATGCTGCGCGTGCCGCCGGTGCCGGAGAAGTAGGCGAGGAACAGGGAGGTGAGCATGAAGATGATCGCTGCGCCCGCCGTCAACTTGCTCAGGAAGCTGGTCGGCCCGGTCGAGCCGAAGAGGGTCTGCGACGAGCCGCCGCCGAAGACCGCCCCGATGTCGGACCCCTTCCCCGTCTGCAGCAGGATGACGAGGATCAGCGCGACGGATACGATCACGTGCAGGATGACGATCAGAGTGTGCATGGTCCGTGGTTTCCTTCTTCCCGGTTAGTGAAACGTCACGATCTTCGCGAACGACTCGGGGGAGAGGCTTGCGCCTCCCACCAGCGCGCCGTCGATGTCTTCGTTCTCCATCAGCGCGGCG
>CAZKMH010000392.1:0-4111 GCA_964553395.1 uncultured Rikenellaceae bacterium
CAATAAACTGCCCGGGATTCAGGGGGTGGAAGTGCTGGAATATATACGTGAGAAAAAATACGACATAGTGGTGGCGATGATCACATCTTACGCTTCACTCGATGTGGCTATCAAAGCAACCCGTGACGGTGCGACTGATTTTATACCAAAACCATTTACACCACAGGAGCTCAAATCGAGCATTGAGAATATAACAAAACAACTCTATCTCAAGCGTATTACCCGCAAGTTAACACAGGAGGGAAAACAGATAAGGTACCAGTTCCTTTCAGTTTTGTCGCACGAGCTGAAAGCCCCGCTAAATGCTCTTGAAGGATATCTGAGGATGATGCAGAATAAGGAAGCCGGTGACAGTATCGATGATTATGCTAACCATATCGACCGTTCTCTTCAAAGGATTCAGGGAATGAGGAACCTGATTATGGACCTTCTGGATTTTACCAAGATACGTCTTGAGAAAAAAGAGGGCAGGATCATAAAGGTTAACCTGGCTGAAGTTGCTTCAGGAGCCATCTTTGCAGTCAGGCCATATGCCATTCAGAGGGAGGTGAGTATTAATCTTGATATAAAGTCGGAAGCAATCATCATGGCCGACCCTGCCGATATGGAGATAATTTTTAACAACCTCATCTCAAATGCAGTGAAGTATAACAAAGTTGGAGGCAGGGTTGATATTACAATTGATACAACAGGAAGTGAGGCTGTGATAATAGTCGCCGATACAGGTATCGGAATAAAAAAGAGTGACACTGAAAACCTTTTCACGGAGTTCGTCAGGATTAAGAATGAAAAAACAAAAGATATATCCGGAAGCGGTCTCGGTCTTTCAATTGTAAGAAAGGTGGTCGAGCTGTACTTCGGGACCATTCAGGTGGACAGCACACCGGATATCGGAACGGTATTCACCGTAAGAATACCAAAAAAATCAGTAAATATAAATTGAAAAGCTATGAAACTACCAGGCAAAACTATTGAAAGACTTAGCGAATACAGAAGGACACTTCTGGGATGCCTGAATGAAAGGAAGAATTTTATCTTCTCACACGAACTGGCTGCACGTCAGCATATTACAGCTGTACAGGTGCGCCGCGATCTTATGCTTATCGGTTATACATCAGTTCATCGCAAAGGGTATGACGTAAAGGAACTTATAGAAAAGATAGGCACCATTATTGATTCGGAAACAAGCCTGAATGTGGCAATACTTGGAATTGGTAATCTTGGAAGGGCTGTTGCCGGATACTTCAAGGGAAAAAGGTCGAAACTGAGCCTTGTGGCTTCATTTGACAACGATCCGCAGAAAGTCAACAAGGTAATTTCGGGAGTCAAATGCTATCCTCTTGATGAAATGGAAAGGATGATTAAGGAACTTGATATCAGGATAGCGATTCTGGCAGTTCCTGCAGATTTTGCAATAGAGATTGCTGAAGAAGCGGTCCGGTATGGTATTAAAGGAATACTTAATTTTACTACTGTGCCCCTCAATGTACCGTCATGGGTTTATCTTGAAGAGTATGACATGATCACCTCAATTGAAAAAGTAGCATATTTTGTAAAGGAAAACAGCATTTAATCTGCAGCTTCCGGAATGAAAGTATTCAAAGGTTTTGAAGAAGCAACCGGAATTAAGAATCCTGTAGTTACAACCGGATCATTCGACGGTGTTCATATCGGACATAAAACCATCCTTAACCGGCTCAGGATGCTTGCCAGGAAATACGATGGTGAATCAGTGTTGATCACTTTCCACCCGCATCCGCGAAAAGTGCTCTACCCTGAAAGTGCCGGAAAAGGTTTGAAACTTATAAATTCTCAGGAAGAAAAACTCAAACTTCTCAGGGAAACAGGCCTTGATAATGTAATTAATGTAGAATTCACAAAGGAATTCTCAAAAATCACAAGTGAGCAGTTTGTAAGTGAATACCTGCACGGGCTGCTGAAATCGAAGGTAATTGTTGTGGGATTCAATCATCATTTCGGATTTAACAAGGAGGGTGATTACAAACATCTCTGGGAATGGAGGAGCAAATATAATTTTGAAGCAGAAGAGATCCCTGAACAGGAGGTTCAGCATGAAACGGTAAGCTCCACGAAAATTCGCAAGGCAATCAGCGAGGGTTACATACAGCGGGCTAATGCATATCTTGACCATTATTACCTTGTTTTGGGAAATCCGGAGAAATTTGAATTTTCCGGATCCACGGAAATGCCTCCGCTGGTCAGGATTCCGGTTTTTGAAGAATGCAAACTGCTACCTGCAGCAGGGTTATATGCAGTAACAGTTATTTCGCACCAGCTTAATTCCAAAGGAATGGCAATTACATCGGATTGCCCGGATCAGAAACCCGAACTGCTGGTTCATATATTTGATAATATGGATGCATTCATTGATATAAATACTTCCGTTCTGTTTCATAAAAAAATACATGGTGCTGTTGAACTGTCTGATGCCGGAACTGCTCGCATGCTTAATGCTGCACTGGACGAAATATCGGAGCTTATCTACTGATATGTATCCTTTTCTTTACTCGATTTTCTGAGTATCTTTGCACCTGATTTAAAATAATTATTAGAATGCGGTTCTCACCGGAAAAACTAAAGATTCCTGATCAGCGAATGAAACCATTCATTGATGCAGACGAAATATGGGATCTGATAAATAATGTAAAACCTGAAAAACAGAGAGTACTGGATGTAATTTCAAAGTCGCTTGATAAACACCGGCTGACACTTGAGGAGACTGCTGTCCTTATTAATAGCGCCGGCACTGAACTTTTCGAGGAGATAAGGGAGGGCGCCAGGGAACTGAAAAAGAAGGTTTACGGAAACAGGATCGTACTTTTTGCGCCACTCTATGTTGGCAACAGGTGCACCAATAACTGCCAGTATTGCGGATTCAGGATCTCAAACAAGGAAGCCATAAGGAAAACCCTCAGTGACGAGGAGTTAATTCATGAAGTTGAAGCTCTGGAGGATAATGGTCAGAAACGATTGATCCTTGTATACGGTGAGCATCCGGAGTATTCTCCGGAATTCATTGCACATACAGTGAGAACTGTATATGGTGTGAAAAAAGGTCATGGCGAAATACGGCGGGTAAACATAAATGCAGCACCTCTCGATATTGATGGATTCAGAATTGTTGGTGAATCGGGGATCGGGACCTACCAGATATTTCAGGAGACCTACCATCCGGAAGCATACAGATGGTACCATCCCAGCGGAAAGAAGAAAGATTACGAATGGCGCCTTACTGCTCTCGACAGAGCCCAGGAAGCCGGTATCGATGATGTCGGGATCGGAGCTCTCTTCGGACTCTACGACTGGAGATTTGAGGTGCTCGGGCTTGTCCGTCATGCAAACCACCTGGAGGCCTGTTATAATGTTGGTCCGCATACTATCTCATTCCCCCGGATAAAAGATGCTCTGAGCCTGAACATTGATGGCAGATACCAGACCAGCGACGAAAATTTCAAAAAGCTAGTCGCCATACTGAGACTTGCTGTTCCTTATACTGGTCTGATTCTTACTGCAAGAGAAGCTCCTGAAGTCCGGCGTGATGTGATGCAATATGGTGTTTCTCAGATAGATGGTGGAACTAAGCTTGAGCTTGGTTCATATTCCGAATCAAAGAATGAAGGGCAAAACCTGAATCGCGAGCAGTTCAGGATAAATGATCCTCGGACCCTGGCCGATGTAATTGACGAGCTCCTTACGAATGATTATATACCCTCTTTCTGCACCTCATGTTACCGGATGGGAAGAACAGGTGAACATTTTATGGAGTTTTCGGTACCCGGTTTCATTAAGCGGTTCTGTACTCCCAATGCAATCCTGACCCTTTCGGAATATATTTGTGATTATGCCCGTGATGATGTCGCTGTGAAGGGATGGAAAGTGATCGAAAAGAATCTTCAGCAACTCGAGCCGGTAGTAATGGAGTCGACAAGGGAAAAGATTGAACGGATTAAATCCGGGGAACGTGATCTGTATTTTTAACGGTACAACGGCACAATGGTACAAAGGCTCAACGGCCAAAAACGCTAAACACTTAACTCTAAACATGATTTCATGATAAAAGTTATCGGAATAAAGATCATTGATCGCATTA
>CAZKMH010000393.1:0-4109 GCA_964553395.1 uncultured Rikenellaceae bacterium
CATTGAATACCTCATAGGCTTTTTCAGGCAGTATTTTATTACTGTCGAAATATCTGGCAGCAAGAGCCTGAAATTCTTCCCTGTTTTCAGAACCTACCCTGATCTTAACTTTACGTTCGCCCCTGTAATCCAGATATACAGAGGTATATACCGGATTATAATCTTTATTCAGCAAATGACTTTTATTAAGAACTGTATCAATATACCGGAATGCTGCTTCTATATGCTTGCAAGTGCCCAGTCCGTTGGTTTTGAAATCGCCGCATTCGCAGAAATTAGCGCTGTTGTCTTTACTTCTCAGTGCTACTTTATAAGTCAATTTGGTATCGGGATTATATACATCGAAATCCGAAAATACCGGATGTCTGCCTTTATTCTTTATATTGAAAGTATGCGTCCCGGCATACTGTTTCCGTAAAGCATATTGCCATTCTTCCAGTGTCAGATCATCAGGTTTCCTGAGGTATGAGACGTTTTTGTAGCGGAGGTTAATCTTATTTAAATCCATGGCATTTTTGTATCAAAATTATTCCGCATCCGTTTCAAAATCATTGAAAGTGGTAATAAGTTTTGCATAAGTTTTGAACAAACAGGAAGCAAGTCAATAAGAATCTATTAACCATGGATTTACACAAAAGTTGCACAGAGAAATCCACCTGGTCATTTCAGAAAAGGCTGAAGCAGCTTGACGATATCCGGGTGACCGTTATTCTGAGCAAAAGTCAATGCATTGTCGCCATCAATATCTTTTAACTTAGGATCGGCTTTATATGTAATCAGAATCCTGACAATTTCAGTTTGTCCCTCAGCAGCAGCATACATAAGTGCAGTGAAATGCTCTTCCTTATCAGCTATATTAGGATCAGCCTGATTCGTCAGGAGCAATTTAACCGCATCCGGATAAGGACCCGACGATGCAAACATCAATGCCGTTCTTCCGAAATTATCTGTTAAATTTACTGCAGCACCTTTCTTAATGAGCTGTTCCATGATCTCCTTATGTCCGTTGAAAGCAGCATACATCAATGCTGTACGTCCATCCTCATCCCTGGTATCAACATTCACTCCTCTTTCCAGCGATTTCTGCACCTCATCAGTCTGGCCATTTAATGCTGCTTCAGGAAGTGAAATATTTTGTGCAGCATTACTGGTATTTCCCGTCGCCGGAGAATTTGCAGTCACAGGAAAAGGCTGGACCGGCAATTCTTTTTTGGTTTCATTTTTTGTCTTACAATTTGTTAAAACAAAAAGCGAGGTAAATAAAACAATGATTATAAGTAGCTTATGATTCATGATAATGTTGAATTATAACAAAGATATTCTTTAAAAGAATTCTTCCAAACTGTAGTCTTAATAAATGATAAAGCATTGCGCTGATTGTCCGGACTGTTCGAAAAATAGCTATTTTTGCAGTCATAAAAATGGACGATGGACAGCAAAACAGATCCGGTCTTTTCGAGGAATGTTGTGGAGTTTGTAGCTGCTGCCAACGAATTCTGCAAATATGCCGAGCATGCAGCTGAGGTAAAGGGTAGTGAGATGCTCAGGATATTGCAGCGCATCCTTCCTTTTCTTTACCTGAAAGCTTCGTTACTGCCGGTATTTGAACCCTTCTTTGAGGAGGGAAATGAAAAGTTCGTAACGGAAGCCGACTGGAATGCGATCAGTGGAGCATTCAAAAAACAATTCGGAACAGCAGATGATTACCTTGAAGTTTTCGATGATAAGTTAAATGAGTCGGAGACTCCAGTGCCAGCAAGTCTTGCGGAGAATATGGCCGACATCTACCAGGATATAAAGAATTTCCTGCTTCTTTACCAGACCGGAACAAATGAGGTAATGAATGATGCTTTATGGGAATGTAAGATGAACTTCGAAAATATCTGGGGTCAGAAACTGGTTAACTCCATGAGGGCAATACATAAATTCATTTACTCGGGTGAAGAGCCGGAAGCCAAAAATGAAGATGAAGAAGGAGAAAGTGATGAGAATAGAAATACATCAGAATGGTTTATTTCAAAAAGGCAAAAGGAATTCAGGGATGACAAAAATAAATAATTACAGGGAAAGCATTTCTCCTGAAGAGATGAAGGAATATGACCTTTCATGGTTCCGTGGGAAAATTGTGGTAGTTGATAATCTTAAAACCTTTAAGGAAGTAATGCCAAAGCTTAAAAAGGAAAAGATCCTTGGATTCGACACGGAAACCAGACCCTCCTTCAGAAAGGGCCGCAAGAATAATGTATCACTTATACAGCTGGCATCAGGGAATATAGCATGCCTTTTCAGAATTAACATGATAGGCTTACCTGACGAGCTGACAGATCTGCTTGGGAATCCTGATGTGATAAAAGCCGGAGTAGCTATACATGATGATCTCCGGGTTCTGAAGGGTGTCAGGAAATTCAATCCGGATGGCTTTATCGATCTCCAGAAGTTCGTAAAGAACTTTGGGATAATCAGTTCCGGACTTAAGAAACTCTCTGCAATTGTTCTGGGATTCAGGATCTCAAAACAGCAGCAGGTAACCGACTGGGAAGCTGTTGAGCTTTCCGAAGCCCAGCAGATCTATGCTGCAACCGATGCCTGGGTGTGTCGTGAGATTTACAGGAAATTGACCTCGGTTAACTGATCATAAGGTGCAAAACGTCAGGATCATTCTCAAATCCGGAAAAGATCAGTCTGTACGAAGGTACCATCCGTGGATATTCTCGGGAGCAATCAAAAATATCTGCGGTACTCCCGTTGAAGGGGATATTGTGGAGGTGTTCGACAATAAGGATACTTTTCTGGCGGTCGGACACTACCAGCCAGGTTCAATTGCAGTAAGAATTTTATCCTTTAAAGAAATTGTACCGGATACTGATTTTTTCAGGGAGAGAATCAGAAGTGCACTTACATACCGGAAATTTCTGGGACTTATTGATAGTAAGAACACTAATGTATACAGACTGATCCATGCCGAGGGGGATGACCTGCCGGGATTGATCATAGATTATTATAATGGTGTGGCAGTAATGCAGATGCATTCAATAGGGATGTACAGATTAAGGAATGAGTTTGCCGGAATACTCAGGGAGTTAATTGGAGAGAGGTTGATTGCAGTTTACGATAAGAGTGAGGAGACGATTCCTTATATGTCAGGCATCAAGGCAAAGAATGAGTTTCTTTACGGGAGTTCGGAGAGGGTAGAGGTTACTGAAAACGGATTTCGTTTTTTGGTTGACTGGGCGTTCAGTCAAAAAACCGGGTTTTTTATTGACCAGAGGGAAAACCGCAATCTGCTTAATCTGTATACTGATGGGAGAGACGTTCTAAATATGTTCGGATATACCGGCGGCTTTTCAGTTTATGCCATGAAGAATGCCCGAATGGTCCACACTGTCGACAGCTCAGCTTCAGCTACCGGCATGGCAAACGAAAATATA
The DNA here is from genome assembly GCA_964553395.1 of uncultured Rikenellaceae bacterium. Lineage (GTDB taxonomy): Bacteria > Bacteroidota > Bacteroidia > Bacteroidales > VadinHA17 > LD21. Next base: position 3,429 of record CAZKMH010000393.1, read on the forward strand.
AAACTTAACTTCGGCGATGATACCAGACATGAAGCATTCAAAACGAGTGCCTTTGAATTCCTCAATGACATAAAGAATAAATATGACCTGATAATCCTCGATCCTCCTGCTTTTGCTAAACATAACAAGGTCCTGACAAATGCACTCCAGGGGTATAAAAGGTTGAACATCAAGGCTATAGAACAGATCAGACCGGGAGGAATCATTTTTACATTCTCATGTTCACAGGTTGTGACAAAAGAGAACTTCAGGAAATCCGTTTTTGCAGCTGCAGCCAATACAGGGAGAAGGGTGAGGATACTTCACCAGCTCAGCCAGCCTCCTGATCATCCTGTGAATATATATCATCCCGAAAGCGAGTATCTTAAGGGTTTGGTGCTTTATGTAGAATAATGGCGCAAAGGCACAACGGCGCAAAGGCACAATGGCACAAAGGCACAATGGTCGACAAATGAAAAAAAATTCCCCTCCCTGGATGGATGGGGGTGGGTTTCTGGAAAAGTGAAACAGAGGAATATTATAATATGAGTACAAATAAGAATATTGAAATCATTGCGAATAAACTTGGTCTCCATGAGTGGCAGGTGGAAAATACCATCCGCCTTCTGGATGACGGTGCTACTATCCCCTTTATAAGCCGTTACAGGAAAGAGATGACCGGCAGTCTCGATGAAGTAAAAT
>CAZKMH010000394.1:0-4100 GCA_964553395.1 uncultured Rikenellaceae bacterium
AGGGGATCTTCCTTGAAGAGCTTGAAAAGAATCCCGCCCGGTTCCTGCCTGCCAGGGCGCCTGAACTTGAAAAAGCCGTTGAGGTTGACCTTAATAAACCTATGAAGGAAGTGCTGGCCCTGCTGACAAAATATCCGGTCAAAACAAGGTTGAGTCTCACGGGAACGCTTATTGTGGCTCGTGATATTGCACATGCACGGATCAAGAAAATGATCGATGAGGGGAAACCCATGCCGGAATACTTTAAAAATCACCCTGTCTATTATGCCGGTCCTGCCAAAACACCTCCGGGTATGCCATCCGGAAGTTTCGGCCCTACTACTGCGGGTCGGATGGATAATTATGTTGAGTTATTCCAGAGCCTCGGCGGATCATTGATCATGGTCGCAAAAGGCAACCGTAACAGGGCAGTTATTGAATCATGCAAAAAGTACGGAGGCTTTTTCCTTGGATCGATTGGTGGTCCGGCTGCATTGCTGGCTGCCGAGAATATCAAGTCAGTGGAAATTGTCGATTTTGAGGACCTGGGAATGGAGGCGATAAGGAAGATACAAGTTGAAAATATGGCCGCCTTCATCATCACCGATGATAAAGGGAATGATTTTTTTGATGAGTATAATAAATAAAAACCTCTCCCCAAACCGTTCCCTACAGGAGGGAGGGGCTAAAGAACTTTTGTAATTAATTATCTCCATCTCCTGCAACGGTTGAAGACTTAAAGCCCCCCTTGGGGGGATGGGGGGTAAATATCAAATATCTCATGTCTGTCCAGCTCCAGCCAGTATTTGATAGTATTCTTTCTTACGAGCTCCCAATAAATATTGTTGTCGAGGCCATAAACGCAATTTATCTCTTTCAGCTCGGAACTGATCTTCCGGGCAATTTCAGGTTTCAGGGTCAGGCGGATTTTCCTGTTCAGGTAGGTGAACTCAACCGATGCGGAGAGAGTAGTGTCGTTTCTCACTGTCAGCAGACCATGTCCCGGAGTCGCACCGGTGCTCACCTGCAGGCCATCGTTCATGCAGCTTAGCGGCGGAATGGATCCGGCATAAGACGTTGCCCTGAATTCATCAACTCCCGTATTGAAATACTCTCTTGCGCGTATTCCCATTTTTACTCCGATAACTGCATAGGTTCCAAGATGCCTGTGCAGCTCATTTGCCAGGACGCATGATGTCCATTCATTAAGGCCGTATTTGGCGACAACCTCATTCACTGAAGGATTGATATCCTCGAAATAGAATTCCGGATTAAGAGGTAATTCTCTGATAACCTGGTTCCTGGCGACTGTTTCTCCTTTTAATATCCTCAACATTGCCTCCCTTAGACCTGCCGCTTCAGAAGGGGTGCTTTCCGAGATGTTTCCTGAAGTCTTATTTATAAACAGGTCGGGATAGTGAAGAAAAACAACTGTCATTTCATCTGTTCCGGTGTATGAATATTTATGGTCAGCCACACCTTCAGACCTGAAAAATGCAGAGATCTTTTTTGCATAAACATTGTTGATGGTGCTAATGGAAATGATGAACTGTTCATCGAATAATGGATTATTACTGACGGCTGTACTCCTGATAATTTTTACTGGTATATCCTGCTTCAGAAGAGCAGATGAAGAGTTTTTATCGATACTGAAATTGAAACCATCTTTATCCCTGGCTCCATCAGCACTCCAGATTATATCCTTCACCTGCTGACGAAAAGCAGGAACGGAACGCATTGCCTGGTATGCTGTCGTCATGCTACCCAGGCATACGAAGGAGATCTTTGTTTTTTCTGCTGAAAGGAGATCTCTTATCAGGGCAATATTATCGATTGCAACATTTACATCAATATTATCCTCATCTCCCCATTTGGTTTTCAAGGCAAATGGAAATTCCTCAGATTTGTACTTGCCTGAGACATCTTTGCCGACCGGGATTCCTTCATGGTAAAATGAATTAAGAAGGCTTTTGACTTTCAAAAAGGCATTTGATGCGGAGAGTACTCCCGGTGAAACAGTTATGCCCAGAACTCTTACATCGGGCGAGGCCAGCATCATCGTAATCGTCCTCATATCATCTATCCCGCCATCGGTGTCAATAATCACATAGTGAGTTGGTTTCCACGGGTGGGGAAATAAAGTGAGGTTTAACATCAATCCTGCGATCAGAAGTATAATTTTTTTCATCTTTTAAAACTGTACTACCTTTAGTTATAAACCAGACATTTTATTTATTATTTTTCACACTAAAATATTTCACATGGTATCGGGTATTTAATATTTTTCTAACTTGAGCCGGCCAATTCTGTCATATGAAAAGATTTCTTTTATGGTTTGCTCCCGGATTGATTGTTGGTATTCTGCTGATGGTCGGGGGCGGGAAAGTTCTGGTTAGTACATCCACAAATGATTATTGCATGTCGTGCCATATCCATCCGGCTGCTGATAATTCATGGAAACGGTCGGTTCATTATGAAACTGAGTCGGGTTACCGGGTTGCCTGTGTCGAATGTCATCTCCCCCCGAAAGGAGACGGCTATCTGTGGGCAAAGGGTACAACGGGTCTGCGCGATCTGTGGAGCTACTGGACCAAAGATTCCGCATCTTTCAACTGGGAGGACCGCAGCAGACTGGAAGTGGCAAGAGGACATGTTTTTGAATCGAGCTGTATTAAATGTCACGAAAACCTGTTCCCGGCTAAATTAACAAAAGAAGGCGAAGATGCGCATCTTTATTATAAGCAGACCAAAAAAACTCCTGATCTGCACTGCATCAACTGCCACCTGAATGCCGGTCATTACATGGAAGGCTACACTCATGGAAGCAATGCAACATTTGGAAGTGTCTCATCTGCACCGAAGGAAATCTTCAGTGAACCTGCAACCGTCACAGGCCTTAACGCTTTTACAGAACAGATACCAAATTCATCCATATCTTTCAGGATGTTAGCGATACCGGGAGGACGTTTTAAAATGGGAAGCCCGGAGGATGAACCATTCAGGAGGTCTGATGAAGGACCTGTTAAAGAAGTTGAGGTAAGTCCATTCTTCATGGCAGAGGTTGAAGTCACCTGGGATGAATATCTTGCTTTTTACACTCAGACATCTGCTGAAGGGAGAAGCACCGACACAGAAGGCCTCAGGACGCAACAGGCATCTGAAACGGATGCAATTTCGGGAGCCACACCACCCTACGGGCAACCTGATCAGGGCTGGGGTATGGGCAGGAGGCCTGCAATATCGTTCAGCTACCATGCAGCGGAAACCTACTGCAAATGGCTCTCACAGGTGACCGGAAAGAGCTACCGGTTACCAACAGAAGCAGAATGGGAATATGCCTGCAGGGCAGGAACCGAAACTCCGTATTTCTTCCCCGGTGATCCGAAAAAATTCGAGAAAACAGGGCTGAGAGCAAAACTCTCAAAGAATGATACAACTGTAATCAATTCGTTCGTAATCTATAAAACCAACAGTCAGGCAAAAACACAACCGCCTGACAGGGTAAAACCGAATCCGTTCGGACTGAAAAATATGCTCGGGAACGTGGCAGAATTCTGCTCCGACTGGTACAAACCTGATGCTTACTCCCTCTATGAAGAACAAGTTCTTAAGGATCCGCGTGGACCTGAATCGGGAGAAGAGCATGTGATCAGGGGAGGATCTTTTATGGACATGGCAGGGGCTCTCCGCAGCGCTGGCCGGGACTATACGAGGACTGAAGCATGGCTTAAAACCGATCCGCAGATCCCGAAGAGCTTATGGTGGTATTCCGATTGCTTCAATGTCGGATTCAGGGTTGTATGCGAATTTGATGAAAAGACAGGAAATTTGTAAATTTATAATCTTTTAAATCCGATTAAAATGAAAAAATCCAGTATTTCGAGACGTAAATTTTTAGGCAAAGCCGCAACTGTAGGAGCTGTGGGTTTTGTCGGCCCGGCAATAATCACCGGCTGCAGCAGCGAAAAGGCTAAGGTTTTTAAACCGGTTGCCGAAGGCACCTGGCTCGATCAGGCCCCTGACGGACCTGTCCTTAAAGCCGGACTTATCGGTTGTGGTGGCCGCGGATCCGGCGCTGCAATTAACTTCCTCAATGCAGGACCTAACCTTCAGATAACTGC